>JAGWYC010000095.1 GCA_018969565.1 Bacteroidota bacterium
TACACCAAGTGCTTTCCAGGCATCGGTGCTTTCGCGCACCATGGCAGCAAACTCGTCAGGCTCCAGGGAAAATGCGGCATCAACGCCTCCTTCGCTGCGGTCCAGGGTGATATGCTTTTCGATGATACAGGCACCCAGAGCAATAGAAGCAATGGCTACACCAATTCCCAGGGTGTGGTCCGAGAGGCCTGTAAGGGTGTGGTAGCGTTCTGCGATTAATGGAATCGCGCGAAGGTTAGAGTCTTTAGGGTCTGAAGGATAATTGCTGGTACACTTGAGCAGCGCTATTTCACTTGCCCCTTCATTGCGGATAAACTGCATGGTTTCATCCAGCTCAGGCCAGTCAATGACCCCGGTAGAAAGGATCATAGGCTTACCTGTAGCCAGCACCTTGCGTATTAAAGGCGTATGGGTGTTTTCGAAAGAAGCTATTTTATATAATTTGCTGCCCAGGCTATCCAGAAAATCCACTGCCGTTTCATCAAAAGGAGAGCTGAAGCAAATCAGCCCGCGGGAGGCGGCATGCTCATACAAGGCGGGATGCCAGTCCCAGGGGGTAAATGCTTCTTCATATAATTCATATAAATCTCTTCCATACCATAGCGAGTTGGGGTCTTCAATGCGATAAACACCCGGCATGGTGATGGTATCTGCGGTATAGGTTTGGAGTTTCACCGCCTGCACCCCGGCATCGGCTGCGGCATCAATGAGGCGCAGTGCCCGTTCCAGCTCGCCATTGTGGTTGCCACTGAGTTCTGCAATAATAAAGGGCCTGAATTCAGGACCAATCTGTAATTCCTTGAAGCTGGTTTTATTCATGCGTGCATGATTTGTTGCAATGCGCTGCGGAAGGCAGCCGGAGGATTCCATCCTTCCCGATCCACCGTGGCGCGTTTTTCTGATTGTAGATAATCGCCAAATTCTGTTACAGCGTTTTCCGTTGTCAGCGGAAAGGCCAGATGTTCACTGATGACCCCTTCGAACATAATCCGCTGATTGTCCGTATAACACAAGGCGGCGGGAAAAAGTCCACAGGACCAGGCCTCCAGCACTACCGTGCTGGCAGAAACCAGTGCATGGGCAGATTCCAGCATGAGTTGCTGCATGGCGGTTTCGTTCATGTTCTTCTTCAGGGTGATGGCAGTGTTGTATTCAGCCAAATCTATAAGCTGCCTGCTGTGTTCCGTTGTAAAACTGTCGGTATAAATAACCACCCATTGCAGATTCGGGAATTGAGGCAGCAGCTTGGTAAGCAATTGTGCTGTAAGTCCCAGCGGGTCTGCGCCACCCAGTGTGAGCAATACCTGATTCTGTTTGCGTTCAGGTGCTTCCTGTGCTCCATAAAACGAGGGGCGCAGCAGGGCATAATCAAGTCCGCAGCAATAGCTTATTCCTTCCTGTTGATACAGGCGGCGACTGTTCGGTGCGTGATTGATTACCATATCTGCTGCAAAAGGACCTTGCGCAAAGTCATCTATCAACACCACACGAAAGCCCAATTCTTTTGCTTCCTGTTGATACCGATAATCAAACTGATATCCGTCCAACACAAGCAGGGCGTGCGTGGCGTCGGTGTTTTTCCATTCTTCGCGACAATCTCCGCAATCATGTTCACTCAGCATTTGTACCTCTGCCAGATTGCCGATGTTCTTCCTGAATACCTCTGCACCCGCTGTTCCGGATACCGCAACAACCTGTGCTTCGTCTTTAAGTATGGCGGCCAACGCACACATCCTGTTCACATGCCCCCATCCGGTTTGGGGACCCCCGTCGGCCCGCAGATAGACACGCTTAATCACCGTTTTCTGAAGGCTTTAGCCAGTTGTTCGGCACGCAGCCAATCTTCTTCTTCATCTACATCAACCGCGGAATACCAAGGTATTTCCAACCCTTTAACCCTGCCGGCAATGATGTTGCCGCTTTGGGCAAATGAAGCAGTTTTAAGCAGGTAGTACTGACCGCTGTCGTAATAGCCCTGTTCAAGGTCCTGGCTGCGGGTAAGGGCGTGTTCCGGGTGCATGAAGCCCATGAACCCGGCATGGTCTTTTTTCAGGGCGCGCTGCACCGGATAGGGAAACCGCAACACGGGCATCACCACATCTGCAACATCCTGCTCGAGGTCCCGGCAGGCGCTGCGTATCATTGCAGGGTCGGCAAAGAAGGCGGTGGCCAGAAATAAGCCAACGATATCAAAGTGCTCGCCGCGTGCGGCATAAGTTTGAAGCACTTCGCGCAGCACATCTGCAAGGGTTGCGTGGTCCCCTGAACCCTCAGCGGAACGCAGGAACGGTACATCCGTGCCGCAGTTTCGCGCGGTATCGGCAATAATTGCATCATCGGTGCTTACCATCACGGTGTCGAAACAGCCGGAGTCTTTGGCAGCATCTATTGGCCAACAGAGCGCAGGCTTATCCAGAAACATCCGGATGTTCTTGCGGGGAATGCGCTTACTTCCTCCCCTTGCTGCTATGATGGCCAGTGCTTTCAAGCAAAAAACGCGCGCACGGTTTGAATCACGTATTCCTGTTCTTCGTCGCTCATGGAAGGAAACATGGGCAGGCTAAGACAGCGGCTGTAATACGCTTCACTAAGCGGGTAATCGCCAGGCTTATGTCCCAGAGAACGATAGTAGGGATGCGTATGACAAGGGATATAATGCACCTGGCTGAAGATGCCTTTTTCCCTCAGATAATCGTATAGTTCTTTACGTCGTTCGCTCAGGATTACGTACAGGTGATAGGCATGCTTGCCACCCTGTGTGGTGTTCAGGGTTTGCACCGCTGTTCCGCGGAAGGCTTCGTCATAGCGCGCTGCTATCAATCTGCGGCGTTGCAGTCCTTCGTTGGCCCGTTTCATTTGTGAACTGCCAAGGGCACACTGGAAATCTGTAATCCGGTAGTTGTATCCGAGCATTTGCATCTCGTGGTACCAGCCGCCATGGTGTTCGTGCATTTTGGCCGGGTCTCGGGTGATGCCGTGGGTGCGCAGCATCATGATGCGGTCGTAAAGTTCCTTGTTGTTGGTGGTAATCATTCCGCCTTCACCGGTGGCGATATGTTTTACCGGGTGGAAGGAGAAGATAGCCAGGTCGGCATAGTTTCCGTTGCCGCAGCGCTGTTCTGTTCCCTTTGAATCTATGAACGAGGCGCCCGGTGCGTGACAAGCGTCTTCCAGCAGCCAAAGTCCATGAGCATCGGCCAGGGCGCGGAAGGCTTCCAGGTTCACCGGATTGCCGGCAAAGTCCACGGGGATGATGCCGCTGTAGGTGCCTTTGGGTGCGGCTTCCAGCAAGCGTTGCACGGCATTGATATCCAGCAGGCCGGTGGCAGGATCTATATCCGCAAAAACCACTTCACCGCCGCAATACAGTACGCAGTTAGCGCTGGCGGCAAAAGTGATGGGTGTGGTAATCACCTTGGAACCCGGTTTAACTTGCAGGGCCAGCGCCGACAGGTGGAGCGCCGCCGTTCCATTGCTCAGCGCTATGGCGTATTTGCTGCCCACATAGTGCGCAAATGCTTCTTCAAAAGCCGCAATGGCCGGACCCTGGGTCAGAAAATCACCATGCAGGGCCTCGCGCACGGCAGAAAGGTCCTCTTCGGTAATATGCTGCCTTCCGTAGGGTATAGAGAATGGATTCGCTTGGGTATCCATAGCCTTGGTTTTTACATAGGTTTGAAGGAAGAATCCACGTGTGCAGAAATCTGTTCACGAATTTCTTCCACTGTGAGGAAATGCGGATTGGTGCCCGAATTGTATTTGAAGCCGTACTCCGCCAGTTTTCCGCCGAAGGCAGAGGCCAGGTCTTCCGGTTTCCAGATAGGCATACTGGGACAGATTACGAAGTAGTCCTTAAACTCAATGGTGTTCAGTGCATCGGTTTCGGTAATCATTTCTTCGTGCAGTTTTTCCCCCGGACGAATACCCACAATTTCTTGGCGGGCACCGGGTGCAATAGCTTCTGCCACGTCCATGATGCGGTAGGAAGGAATGCGCGGCACGAAGATTTCGCCGCCCCAGGCATTGCCCAGCGCATAGAATACCAGCTTCACCCCATCTTCCAAAGAAATATTAAAACGCGTCATATCCTGATGCGTGATGGGCAGTACACCGTCTTTTCTACGCGAAAGGAAGAAGGGAATGACCGAGCCGCGGGAGCCAATTACATTACCGTAGCGCACCACGGAAAAAGACACATCCCGGTGGCCCTTGAAGTTGTTGGCGGCCACGAATAATTTGTCGGAGCACAGTTTGGTAGCTCCATACAGGTTAATGGGCGCGGCAGCCTTGTCGGTACTCAGGGCCACAACCTTCTTCACACCCATGTCCAGGGCGGCATCAATCACATTTTCTGCACCGAAGATGTTGGTTTTGATGCACTCCATGGGGTTGTATTCAGCGGCGGGCACCTGTTTCAGGGCGGCGGCGTGGATGATGATGTCAATCCCTTCACAAGCTCGACGGAAACGATCGCCATCGCGCACATCCCCGATGAAAAAACGGATATAGGGATAATCCTTTTCGGGGTAAAGCTGGCTCATTTCGAACTGCTTGAGTTCGTCGCGTGAATAAATCACGAGCCTTTTTACTCCGGGGAAATGGCTGCTCACCATTTCAACGAATTTCTTGCCGAAGGAACCGGTGCCACCGGTTACCAGTATGCTTTTCCCATTTAAGTCAGGTAGCTGGTTCATAATTCTGTTTTGTAGTCGAGTTGGAAGTATCCTGTTTGTAAAGCGCTTTCGTTCTCGGGTACCCGAATCACGAGGGGCGCGGTCATGTTGTCAATGACGTCGTAGGGCATTTCTTGTTTGGAACTGCCCAGCCAATAGTAGGTTTCATATACACCCGGGCTCAGGTTGAGCGCAGGCAGGGTGATATTAAACTGTATTTCGCCGGTTTTGCCTTCTACAGGAATACGAATCCTTTCGGTGGCAGTAACCATTTCGCGGCTCAGTGAAGAGCGCAGTGCGAGCAGGAAGTACAATTCACTCACGGGCTCATAAATGCGGAATGTCAGGTTGAACGAAACATCCGAGCGGTAGTCAAACTCATTCAGTTCCTCATCTGACCCGCGCTTGTGCATGCTTAAAGCGCTGATGCGCACCTGACCACTGCCGCGGCGGAACTGCGCATCTTTGAGGCTGTCATGACTGGTCAGGTCGGTTTTCATGGTGCTGTTCACGTACTCACGAATGACCGCATCAGCAATGCCTTCACTGGTGATATTACCTTTTTCAATCATGATGGCGCGGTCACAGATATCGCTCACGGCACCCATGTTATGACTCACAAACAGCACGGTTCTTCCGCCACCGGCTACCTCCTTGATTTTGCCCAGACATTTCTTCTGAAATTCAGTGTCGCCCACGGCAAGCACTTCATCAATAACCAGAATTTCGGGTTCCAGATGCGCCGCCACGGCAAAGGCCAAACGCACGTACATGCCGGAAGAGTAGCGCTTTACCGGTGTATCTATGTAGCGGGCTACTCCGGAGAACTGCACGATTTCGTCAAACTTCCGTTTGATTTCCGCCTTACTCATGCCCAGAATAGCGCCATTGAGGAATACATTTTCCCGGCCGGTAAGTTCAGGGTGAAAACCTGTTCCTACTTCCAGCAGACTGGCTATTTTGCCCTTGATGCGTATTTCGCCGGTGGTGGGCGTGGTTACACGAGAAAGGATTTTAAGCAGGGTGGATTTCCCGGCCCCGTTGCGGCCTATGATGCCCATTACCTCGCCCTGACGAACTTCGAAATTGATGTTTTTCAGGGCCCATACGTAGCGGTCGGCTGAGGCCACAGTGCGGTCGTTTTCGGCGCCTACAAATGCCAGTGGATCCGGCTTGCCTGCCATGCGGTAAAGGAAGCGCTTGACATCCTCACTCAGGGTTTTACCTGAAAGCAGGCCCAGGCGGTATTGTTTGCTGATATCTTCAGCCTGTATGACTATGGGTTGCATTGTTATACCGTATCCATGAATGATTTTTCCACCCTGTTAAACAATAGGGCGGCGAGGAAGAATACCACGACCATAAACCCTGCACTGTAACTCAGCGCCAACAGATTCATTTCCGCTCCTTTGCCCATCAGCGCGTAGCGGAAGGTTTCTATGACCGAGGTCATGGGATTGGCCCAGATGACCATGCGGTAGGTTTCGTTCTTGATGAGGAATAAAGGAAATACCAAAGTGCTTGCGAATTTGAGCAGTTCCACGCCAAAGGCTACCAGAAAGGATAAATCCCGGTATTTTGTGGTCAGGCTGGATATGAGGATGCCCATAGACAAGCCAAGGCCTGCCATGATGACAATGACCACCGGCAGCAGCAGCAGATATGCGTTGATGTTAAACTGGTAATTGCCCTGGAAATAATAATACAACCAGACAGCTATCAACAACACCAACTGTACCGCAAATTTTGCCAGGTTGGAAATGACTACACTGAACGGTATAACCAGGCGAGGGAAATACACCTTCCCGTAAATGGAGGCATTGCCGGTAAAGGTGGATGAGGTTTTCATCAGACATTCATTGAAATAATTCCAGGGAATGATACCGGCCATGTAAAACAATACTGCCGGAACATCCTTGGGCCCCAGGCCGGCCAGCGAACCGAACACAAAGGTGAATACCACCGTGGTCAGGATGGGTTGTACCACAAACCATACGGGGCCAAGCAGGGTTTGCTTGTACACCGCCACAATATCACGGCGCACAAACTGCCCGATCAGGTCGCGATACCGCCAAACCTCTTTCAGGTTTAAATCAAGCCAACGCGCGTGGGGCCTGATGATTAAATCCCATTTTTTATCTTTCATGCTGTTGTTATTTGCTCCAGAAAGCCGGAGGGCAGGCGAACACGAATTCCTTGCCTGATTCCTTCCAGCGAAATTTGAAAACCGGTTCCTTTTTCATATTGGATTACCGTACCCATGCACCCTTTCAAAGGACCCTGAACCACGCGCACCATAGTGCCGGCGGGTGTTCCGGGTTCAATGCCCGAAACCTCAAGGTCGTAGCCATGCTCCACAAGTCGGCGTATCCATTCAATCTCTTCATCGCGTACCACCGCAGCCTGCCCGTCAAAACGCACAAAGGCCACCACACCGGGCACCTGCAACACGCGGTCAAATTCTGTTTGCCGCGGACGCACCAGCACATAGCCATTGAATAAGGGAAAGTCCACCCACTTATTCCGGTCGCTCCAGCGCTGCAGTTTTCTCATCAAAGGCACATAAGCCTCTATCTGCTGTTGCTGTAAACGAAGTGCCACCGCTTTCTCCTGCCGAGAAGCAACATATACAACCTTCCAGTTCAGCGCGATATCTCCGTTCATGGCTTCGCCTCCTCAGTCCCATAAGAACCAAGCAGGTGTTTCATTTATTCGCGGCGGCTCAGCGG
>JAGWYC010000096.1 GCA_018969565.1 Bacteroidota bacterium
TACGAATTGTGCGGGAAAGTGATAGTGGCTACACGGTCCGCACAGCTTCCGGCCCTGGAACAGGTATATGAACGGGGAGTTCAGAACGGACTGAACGGACTGAGATACCTTACCGAAGCAGAAATAAAAGAACATGAGCCCCATTGTACGGGGATAAAGGGCGTTTTTGTTCCTCAAACCGGCATTGTTGATTACAAGAAGGTTGGAGAAAAGATAGCCGATGTGTTTCTCGATTTGGGTGGAGAAATCAGCCTGGGCAGTCGCGTCACCGGGGTAAAGCCTTCACTGAACGGCGTTGTGGCAGAAACCGAAAAAGGCAGCTTCGAGGCACGCCTGATGATCAACTGCGCAGGACTTTACTGCGACAAAATTGCTGCTATGGCCGGACAAAACCTGGACGTGCGCATCATTCCGTTCCGAGGCGAATATTACGCGCTGAAACCGGAAAAAGCAGGGTTGGTTAAAAATCTGATATATCCTGTTCCGGACCCGAATTTTCCCTTTCTGGGCGTACACTTTACGCGGCGCATCAGCGGTGAAATTGAAGCCGGACCCAATGCTGTATTGGCTTACCGACGGGAAGGTTATACCAAGAAAGACATTCATTGGGGTGAACTATGGGAAAGTTTGAGTTGGAAAGGCTTCCGTAAGGTGGCTTTCAAATATTGGCAAACCGGTTTGGGTGAGTTGTACCGCTCCTACAGCAAGGGCGCTTTCACCAAAGCCTTGCAGGAACTGGTGCCGGAAGTGCGCGAACAAGACCTGGAAAGCGCCGGTGCCGGGGTGCGTGCTCAGGCCTGCGACCGCAACGGCGGACTGATTGATGATTTTGTAATCCGCGAAGACATGGGCTGTATCCACGTGCTGAATGCCCCCTCGCCTGCCGCCACCAGCAGCCTGAGCATCGGAAGCAGTGTAGCCGAACTTGCGCTGAAAAGACTGTAACCTTACAGCGGTGAACAAAGAGCAATTGTGCGATATCCTGAAAAAGTACATGCCTGAACAGGTAGTGGATTATGCTGCACATTACATGCTCGAACACCGCATCCTGCTGCGCATCGCCAAACCGCGAAAAAGCATTAACGGTAATTACATGCCACCCATGGGAGACGGACAACACCGCATATCAGTGAACCGCGACCTGAATCCTTATGCCTTCACCATTACCTTCTTCCACGAAATAGCGCACCTCACCAACTGGAACACCCATCAAAGGCGCGTATTGGCCCATGGACCGGAGTGGAAGCAGGAATTTCGCAAAGTGATGAGTCCTGTAAGCTCTGCCCGCATTTTACCCCTTGATATTCAGACAGCCCTGGATAATTATCTGCAACGGCCAAAGGCGAGTACCTGCAGCGACCCTGATTTGCTGCGCACCCTGCGCCGTTACGACAAGCAAAACGGGCAAAATCTGGTAGAAGAACTTCCTCCCGGCAGTTTGTTCCGACTGCAAAACGGCTTAGTTCTGCGCCGGGGTGAACGGCGAAAAACGCGATTTCTGTGCGCAGAACATTTAAGCGGAAAACAATACCTGGTGCACGGTTTAGCCATTTGCGAACGCATATCCTGAGTACAGGTATTTTAAAGGTTCACAGATTTTTCCGTACTTTGCCCTCTTATGGAATATCGTTGGAGTGCCAAACCACAACCACCTGCCGATAAGGTGGCACTGCTGACGGAAACCCTGAACATCAACCCGAAACTGGCATCCATCCTCGTTCAGCGCGACATTACGCACCCGGATGAGGCTATACGTTTCTTTGAACCTAAAATGGAACACCTCCATGACCCCTTCCTGATGAAGGACATGGACAAGGCCATCAGCCGCATCGAACAGGCGATTAAGGATAAAGAAGGTATTCTGATTTACGGAGATTACGATGTGGACGGCACCACAGCCGTAGCCATCGTATATCAGTTCTTCCGGTCATTCAATCCCCGCATGGATTACTATATCCCTGACCGCTACAAGGAAGGGTACGGTATTTCCAGACAAGGTATCGCGTTTGCAAAAGAAAACGGATACTCCCTCATCATCGCCCTTGATTGCGGTGTGCGCAGTAATGTGCTGGTAGAGGAAGCTAAAGCACTGGGTATTGACTTCATCATCTGCGACCATCACCTGCCCGGCGCCACCATTCCTGAGGCCGTGGCTGTACTCGATCCGAAACGTTCAGATTGCACCTATCCCTATAAAGAACTCTCAGGCTGCGGCATCGGCTTCAAACTGATTCAGGCCTACATACAGAAATCCGGTATGGACCCGTCGCGCCTGGATGAATACCTCGACCTGGTAGCCGTAAGCATCGCCAGCGATATCGTGGATATTCGTGGAGAAAACAGGGTACTTGCCTATTTCGGGCTTAAAAAACTGAATAACGACCCCTGCATCGGGCTGCAGTCGCTGCTGCATAATTATGTGATGAAAGAGGAATATACCATCACTGATATTGTATTTGGCCTTGGCCCGAGAATAAACGCTGCAGGCAGGATTGCCGATGCCAGAGCTGCCGTGAAGGTGCTGATAGAAAAGGACTTCAACACTTCCATGCAACTGGCAAAAGTGCTGAATGAGCGCAACGTAGAACGAAAGGACCTGGACAGCGACATCACCCGTGAAGCCGTGGAGATGATTCAGCAATCAGAAGAATTGCTGCGGAAGCGCAGTACGGTATTGTTCGGTGAACATTGGCATAAAGGGGTTATTGGCATTGTGGCCAGCCGACTGGTTGAACAGTTTTACAAACCCACCATCGTATTCAGCCGCACCGAAAATATGCTCACCGGTTCAGCCAGGAGCGTAAAAGATTTCGACATCCACGAAGCCATCGGCAAATGCGGAGATCTGGTTGAGCAATTCGGGGGGCATAAATACGCAGCAGGACTCAGTATTAAATCTGAAAACCTGGAAGCTTTCTGCGAGCGTTTCGAAGCCATCGTGCATGAAGATATCAGCGAACGAAGCCTGGTACCTGAAATTGAATATGATGTAGAATTGTCATTGGCTGACATCACAAAAGATTTTTACCACTCCATTCAAAAACTGGCACCATTTGGTCCGGGAAATATGCTGCCTGTGTTTAAAACGGAAAACCTGTGTGCGCAGGGTAATGCCCGCATCCTCAAGGAGAAACATCTTAAAATACAGGTTTATCAGGATGGACAGCTTATGGATGGCATTGGTTTCGGTCTTGCGGAAGTATATCCTTATGTTTCCGGAAACAATCGTTTTCATGCGACTTACTGCATTGAAGAAAACACCTTCAACAACCGCACAACCCTGCAGTTGAGGCTCAAGGATATTAAAACGGCCGAATTGATGCAAGGCCTGGCTTCTTAATAAACAATACCGTTTGAGCGGGCCAGACCCCACTTGAGTTGTCCGGGGTTAACCTTAAGACATTTTCATTTTATATCCTCATCTGCTTGGGTCCATACAGATGTATTTCCATGTTTTATTGATCAGATGATTTACATTACCACATGTATTTGATAAACTTGACCTAAGTCATATCGTCTTTTTTGAATAAAGATATATTTGCACATTATGAATAAACTGTTTCGAACAGTTCTCCTGTTGTTTGTGTTCAGCTGCTTCGGTCTGAACCTGAAGGCGGCCGTATTTTACGTAAATCAGGCTACCGGCAACGACAGCTATGATGGCACTTCACCAACTTTTATTTCCGGTTCAACAGGCCCGAAGAAAAGCTTGAGTTCGTGTATTTCGGTAGCCGCACATCAGGATACCATCAATATTGCCAAGGGAAATTACGCCGAGAGCCTTACCCTGGACCGTTCATTTCTCTGGAATCTGACAGATACCGTAACGGTAAAGACGCTGAATATGAATTTTAGCGGTATTGAGTTGCGCCTCAAGGGTGGAATTATGTACCTTAAAGACAGCCTGCTGCTCAATGAAGGCATAATCAGCCCACTGGGTGGTATCAGGCTGGTGTTGAGAGAATATGGTTACACCGACAAGGGAAACAAAAACAGCTTTGTAAATGGTTTCTTCTTCCTGGAGAATAGCAACCCATTTGCAGGAAATATGATTTTTCCTGTTGGCAATGGCAGCGACCACAGACCGGTGCGCATCAATATCAAACAAAGCACCTACGACTTGAATCAATACGGATTTAAATTATTCAGTGCAACTGCTCCCGCCGCTACCCTGCCTCCCGGCTTCAGGTCTGTTTCTAAGGTGCACCATTGGGAAATGCACCATTACGGAAAAGCCGTGCCTCAGGATATAGAAATGGCTGCAACTTATGATTCCGTCAGCACGGATGATGAAGTTTATGATATTGACAGCCTACGCCTGCTGTTCCTGCCGTATGGCGCCACTGTCTATCAGGATCTCGGAGGCATCGGAACTACCCCAAGGCAGGGTGAAATTTCAGCTTCCTCGCTTGCCGATACCACCGGTTACTTCGCGCTGGGAAACACTGCTTACGGTCTCAATGCTCTGGGGCATCCCGAACCCTTCGCCCGTTTAAATTTCAACAATGCCTGCTCCGGAAATAACACCGCATTTAGTGATGTTTCCGTGGATCATAAGTATGTTATAACCCGTCGGAATTGGAATTTCGGAACCGGCAACCTGGCTGATACTTCCAACCTGGCGAATCCGTTTTTCAGGTACAACACTGCCGGCACTTATCAAGTTACCCTCAAGGTTTGGAATAATAAAGGATTCTCGGATAGTATTAAACTTCCGGTAACTATTCATGAACGTCCGCAGGTAGCTTTTAACAGCCCGATTGCTTGTCCCGGGCAACCGGTTACATTTAATGACCAAAGCACCGTGGCCGGAGGCAGCATCGCTTCACGGAAATGGGATTTCGGCGATGGAACCCTCGGTCTGTCACAGGTGGAAAACCATACCTTCCCGGCTCCCGGTAATTACAGCGTAAAACTGGTTGCTGTGAGCGATAAAGGCTGCACCGATTCTGCCTCCAAAACCATTACCATGTTGCAACCCGCCAACCCCAGGCTGTATACACCTGACGCCTGTCTGGGCAACAATGTTGTGCTCAACGGCAGTGGCGGCTACCCTGCTGACACCATAGTTTCCTGGGAATACCGCCTCAACGGGATCCTTGTCGGAAACAGAAAAACTCTTGACCTGAAAGATACCCTGAAAAGCGGCACTTATACCGTTCTGCTCTCAGTGCTTACCAATAACAACTGCGTTGCCACGGCTCGCGATACCTTCCGGGTATTCCCGAAGGCCGGCGTTACAGCATCAGCTACAAGCGTATGTGTGAACAATACCGCTGCCTTCACCGGAAATGGAGGAAGTCCCGGCGACACCATCAGCTCCTGGACCTGGCGCATCAGCGGCAGTGTGGTTTCTACTCAAAGGAACTTCAACAGAACCATGTTTGCAGCGGGTACCTTCCCACTGCGCTTGTCGGTAGTTACGCAAAATGGTTGTGTTGATTCTGTAAATGGAAACATAACCGTCTTCGGACTTCCCCAACCTGAATTTGCCCTTGACAAGAATGTTGCAGGTAATGATTCGATACAGTGCTTCAAAGCCAATCGTTTTGAACTGAAGAACCTCAGCACCGCAGGAGCAGGACAAAGTATCACCTCTGTCAAATGGTTCTGGGATAACGGGGTTATTCCCTCAAGCAACGTACAATCGTTTGGTTCCCCTGGGGCTAAAAAGGCAAAACTGGTTGTGGGAACCAACAAAGGTTGCTTTGACAGCACCAGCAAAACATACGTGGTGCTTGACCCCATTGCTGTGCGCTGGGGCTCTGCCGATGTTTGCCATCCTGACCCCGTGGTATTGCGCGACTCTTCACTGTTGAGCGGCACCACCGCTGCCCAGCGTCACTGGATATTCGGTGATGGCAGCGTGCAGACAACAACTGCCGCAAACGTCACTCACGCCTACCCGAACGGAGGCACATTCCTGGTAACCCTGGTGCTGAAAACCGTGGATGGGTGTTCCGACAGCTTTACCAAGCCGCTGTTCCTGCGAACAAGGCCCACCCTGAGCATCATTCCAACCGGAAACCTGCCCTTCTGCCCCGGCGATTCGCTGCTGCTCAGCGCCAATGGCGGCGACTCCGTGCGATGGTTTGATGGCAAAACCAACCGAAACCGCTACTTCCGCAGTGCCGGAACCTATAAAGTTACCGCCATCAGCGGCCGCGTTTGCTCCGTTACAGACAGCTTCCGCGTTTGGGTATTTAATGCCCCAAGTGCCGACGCAGGACCGGACACCACCATGTATGCAGGTGGAACCCTTGTTCTCAATGGCAAGGGAGGAAGTATCTACCGCTGGGCACCCGCTTCCTTGTGCAGCACCCCCAACAATCAGGCTACCAAAGTTCAGCCTGACCGGGATACCACATTTATTCTGCGCGTTACAGACGGAAACGGCTGTATCGCTTTTGATTCTGTACGTGTCAAAGTATTGAACTCCGGCAATCCCGCGGAACCCGTATTGCCCAACATGATTACCCCCAACGACGATGGGATGAATGATGCCTGGGATCTCAGCGCACTGAAAGATTTTGGCGACTGGCATATACGGGTTTTCAGCAGCACAGGTAAATTGATTTATGAAAAAGAAACAGGGTATAAAAACGACTGGAAAGGAACAAACCTTGACGGGAAAGAGCTTGACCCAGGTACGTATATGTACGTTCTGAAACACCGCTACAGCGGTAAAACCATGAAAGGCTATTTATTCATTCAGCGCCAGTGAAACACTTAAAAAACATCGGACTGTTGGCATGCGTGTGTTCATCGCTGCAACTATCGGCACAACTTGCCTCACGCCTGGACCAGTATATGCACGATCCGGCCATCATCAACCCGGCAAGCATTAATACATACACAGCTTCCAGGCTGAGCTTCTTTAATAACCGGCTTTACGGAGATATTCCCGGTTGTCCGAGTAATATGCTGGCAAGTTTCAGCATGCCGGTTCCTAAAAAGAATATCGGGGTAGGCGCTTACTTCGGACAGGAAAAACTGGGCTTCACCACCCTGTCGAATGCCTATGCCACTTACGCCTATACCATTCCGCTGGGCGATGAGCAAAGGTTGCACATGGCTGCATCGCTGGGCTTCCTGAACCAGAAATTCAACGGCAACAGCATTAATGTCATCAACCCGAATGACCCGGTGTACCAAAGCTACCTGCGCGGACAAAGCACCAGCCGTTTCGATGTGAAGTTCTCCGCCTTGTACCAGCTCAGAGGACTTTCTGTAGGCATCAGCAGCGGCAGGATAGCCAACCCGCGATTTGTCTATGAGAACTCGAATTATTCATCTACGTTCTCCCTGCAAAACCTGTCCAACGCCTTTGCCGCAGCCAAGCTCCAGGTTTCCGAAGCATTGATGCTGCAACCGGTAATCAGTGCGCA
>JAGWYC010000097.1 GCA_018969565.1 Bacteroidota bacterium
CTGTGCTGTCGGCGCTGCTGAAGAGCGAACATTTCTTCGACCCGCTGAACCGCGCCTGCTACATCAAATCACCGATGGATCATCTGGTTGGATTCAGCAGGGAATGGAACCTGAATTACCCCGGCTCCTCGAACCTGGAAATGCAGTACAGCATGTGGAACACCCTGCGCGGCTTCGGTCAGATACTGGGTCAGGACCTGGGTGACCCGCCGAACGTGGCCGGCTGGCCCGCCTATTATCAGTCGCCGCAGTTCTATGAGTTGTGGATCAACAGCGACAGCTATCCTAAGCGCAATCAGTTCCAGGATTTGCTCATCACCACCGGCTATAAAATCAGGACTACTACGCTGATAGGCGATGTATATGCCATGGCCAACCAGTGTTCCGACCCATCCAAGGCTGATAACCTGATTGATGATTCCGTGGCCTTCCTGTTGGCCCTGCCCATCGGTACCAATACCCGAACCATGCTGAAGAGCATCCTTCTGCCCGGGGGCATACCCGATATAAACTGGTCGGATGAATGGAATAACTACAAAAACAACCCCACAAACACTACCTACAAAACCATCATCTACGCCAAGTTGATGTCATTTTACAAAGCAATTATGAACCTGGCCGAGTATCAGCTCGCCTAATGCAACAAGCGATGAAAAGGAGAAACTTTCTAAAGAAAACAGCCGCCGCAGGCACCTTACTGCCCCTTACCCTGGGAAGTCATCAACTCAGGGCTTTCGGTCCCGACTCCATGCTGGGCGCATTGGCCAGGGCAGCCGCGCAAACCGACCGCGTGCTGGTCATCATCCAGTTAAACGGCGGCAACGATGGGCTAAATACGCTCATTCCGGTGGATCAGTACAGCAACCTGTCCAAGGTGCGCCAGAATGTGCTCATCAGCGATACCAAGGTACTTTCGCTGAATGGCAAGACTGGGGTGGGCCTGCACCCTGCCATGACCGGCATGCAGACCATGTACAACAATGGCCTTATATCTGCCGTGCAAAACGTGGGCTATCCGAACCCTAACTTCTCGCATTTCAGAAGCACCGATATCTGGATGAGCGCCTCTGACAGCAATGTCGTGGAACCATCCGGCTGGATGGGGCGCTACCTGGATCATGTGTATCCGGGCTTCCCTACAGCCTATCCCAACGCTACCATGCCCGATCCGCTGGCTATTCAAATCGGTGCCGGCGTATCCCTGGCCTTCATGGGGCCCGATATGAACATGGCCATGGCCATCACCGATCCGACCAGCTTCTATAATCTGGTGTCGGGAACTACCGATGCGGCGCCTTCCACACCGGCAGGGAAGGAGCTGACTTATATCCGCATCATCGCCCAGCAGACCCAGCAGTACAGCACGGTCATCAAGAATGCAGCCAATACGGGCAAGAACCTGGCCACCTATCCGAGCAATAATCCCCTGGCCGACCAGTTGAAAATCGTAGCCAAGCTGATTCACGGTGGCCTGAAGACGCCGGTTTATATGGTGAGCATGGGTGGTTTTGATACGCACAGCGCCCAGGTGGACACGGCCGATACCAGCAAAGGCGCCCATGCAACGCTGTTGCAGCGCCTGTCCGACGCCATCAAGGTGTTTCAGGACGACCTGAAGCTGTTGGGCGTGCAGGATCGCGTGGCGGGTATGACCTTCAGTGAATTCGGTCGTCGTGTGATGAGCAACTTTTCCAACGGAACTGACCACGGCGCCGCCGCACCGCTCTTCGTATTCGGCAGCAGCGTGAACCCCGGCATCATTGGCAATAACCCTGTAATCCCGGCTACTGTTTCGGTGAACGATAATGTACCCATGAGCTACGACTTCAGGCAGGTATATGCCACGGTGCTCAAGGACTGGTTCGGCCTGACCGACAGCGAAGTGAAGGATGCCATGCTGGGAGGAACCTATCAGACCCTGCCCATCTTCAAGGCCGGCTCCACTAAGTTGGAAGACTTCGCCGACCTGTTGTCGCGCATCAGCCTGGATGATCCTTATCCTAACCCGGCTTCAGGCAGTACCAATATCCGCTTCTACACCGATGGCGGGCAGGTGGAACTGCGCCTGTTCGATACCATGGGCAGCCTGATCCGCATCCTGGCCCAGGGTAAACATCGCTCCGGCAGCCATGAGCTCAACCTGGACCTCAGCGGCCTGCGCCCCGGAAACTACTTTCTGCAACTGGCCCAGGGCAACCAAAGAGCCACCCGGACGCTGGTGGTGCGGTAGGCATTCACCCTCTGTCATGGTTCGACCCCTACAAGTAGGGGCAGGCATGCTCACCATGACAAGATTGTCAAGGCAAGTGTACTATAAAGGCAGGTAAACTGCGGTTAAAAATCCCTCATTCCTTCCTAAACTTGTACCTGCATGTTCCACAGGGGGATCATTCACTTCTTGCTCTTATGGGGTCTTGCCCTGGATGTGGAGGCTCAGGTAGCGCAAAAACCGCCACCCCTGCCGCAGGTCCAGCCTCCGGTGCAGTCACAGCCCCTTTCTCAACCCGATGGCTGTCTGAGCATGCAGCAGATTATCCGTATGCAGGAAAGCGAGCTGGAGGCTACCCGCCTGTTTCTGGATGCGCAGGGCTGGGATTTCACAGGGTCTTCGCAGGATCAGTCCTACCGCTTCATGGAGCAGGAATTGCCCTATCACCTCATTTCCTGGCAGCATCGGAACAGCTATGGAAGGCTGACGCTGTACTATTATCCCGGTAAAGAGCATATAGTGCGCATGGAACCTGATGAGGCCTGCTTCCGCTTTCTGCTGGCAGCCTTCCGGCAGTCGGACGGCAAAAGTAGTGTGGGCGAGAACCGGCTCAGTACCCTGTTCAAAGTGCAAAACCTCAATGTGGAGTTCACAGAAGCTTCCTATGGAAACAACTATACCATTCTGTTGTATCCTCCGCTTGCGCTGACCAAGGAAGCCCGCGTGCAGATAGCAACAGAGGAAGCGGCAAAACGCGCCGCTGAGGATCGAAATAAACGCTATCGCGAAGCCCTGCAGCGCGGGGATATAGCCTATGAAGCCGGGCGTTATGCCGAAGCGCGCAGCGCCTATGTGGATGCGCGTATGATTGAAGAAAATGAAGATGTCCGGGAGCGCATTGAAGCCTGCGACCTGGCTATGTGTAAAACACGAGAAGCACGCGCCGACTCAGCCTACCGCGCCGGAAATTATGAACTGGCCCGAACCCTCTATTATGATGCCCGTGCTTGCAGTCAAAACAAGGGCAACATTGACACCAAAATCCGCCTGATGGAATCTAAAATCAAGGAGGAACAGGTGCGAAAAGCTCGGGAATATGCCGATGGATTGTTCGATGCAAAACGCTACGCTCCGGCCCGGAATGCCTATGAAGAACTGTTGCGCATTGACCCGGGAAACAGCCACGCCAAAAGCAGGCTTGAATCCATTAAGAGCATCACGCAGTTTCTAATGGACCGCGGCAGGGTGGTATATTCTTACCAGAAAGAAAATGCCGCAGGTATGCTACGATGGAAACAATCAGTAGCTGAAACGCTGAACCGCGTTGTCATGGCTGCGCCGGAGGGCAGCATCAAGGGCGATTTCTCTCTGCGTTTCGATACCTCCGGAGTAAATAAAAGCAGTTTCAGAATTCAGGAAGGGGGTACACCCGACCTGAACACACAATTTCAGAGCCTTTCACAGGCCTCGGTGCTCTCAGCGCCCAAGCAACGCGGCTATTTCATCGCAGCCAAGGAAGATGTATCCATCAACCTGCAATGGAAGTCGTCCACCTACTCGGTTTGGTCTGATGTCTCAGGGATGCGCTTCGACAAGAATTTCCCTGCTGAGGTGAAAGGCGATGTGGAACGTTATCTGAGCACGAGTGCCCTGAAACACGGCGATTTCCGCATACAGGTAAAAGAGAAAACCCTGAATGAGCGCAGGTTCTCTGACCTGTTGCTGCTGGGCTATAAAACCAAAGCCGGTCCGGGCTCGGCGATGTATTCCCTGCTGTGGCCCGGTCTGGGCACCTATCGTGCCAGCTATGGCGCACAAGGAAAAGGCGCTGCCAAATGGTTCCTCTATTGTGCCGGCACCGCGGTGCTCAGCGGGCTTTATGCAAAGGCACAGTATAACAACTACCAAAACGCCACAAGTCAGGCGGATATGGACTATTACTACGATCGCGCCAACCTGGGGTATAAAACTGCGCTGGTTTCCGGAGGCCTGGCTGCCACCATCTACGTGCACAATATCTTCGCCGCCTGGCACCGCGGAAGCCGCAATCAGAGGTACAGCAGAGACCTGCGCACTCGTCTGCGCAAAGAACCCATCATCATTAAAAGCCAGGCCATCACACTGCCATGAAACAGCCGCAATTCCTCTTACTGTTACTTACGTCGCTTTGTGCGGGTTGTTTGAAGGAACCCATCACATGGAATCTGCCGCGCAACAACGCAAACGATACGGCCCAGAGCATCAACCCCGCCAATCCGCGCGCACCGGTGGCCCGATTTACAGCCTCGTCAACACGGGTAGCCTTGGGTAATAAAGTCTTGTTTAGCAGCACCTCGACACAGAATCCTGACAAATTATTCTGGTATCTGCCGGACGCAACACCTTACTTTGGCAAAGGCAGCAGCATAGAGGCCACCTACAACCGGGTTGGCTACTATGATGCTTACCTTCTTGCATCCAATCAATTCGGAAGCGACAGCCTTTGGCGCAAAGCATACATCGAAGCCTTCTACTTCAAGTCCTTTGCCGATATGGACTGGGAGGAGTGGATCAATGACGGCTGGATATTTTCGAGCGGACAGATTTGCGATGGCTGTGCCCTGGCCTGGCAGAACAGCGGTGGGGCGCCCAAGGTGATGACCCTCACACGCGACTTCACAGATATGCCGCCCTCAGCCACGCTGAGCTTCTTTTACAATATCTATTCACCGGGCGGCTACCTGCGCGTGCGTTTGAACGGTGCCGAAATCTGGACTGCAAGCAGTTACGGCAAAGGCAACACGAAAATCAGGATACCCTACAGCGGCAGTTATACCCTGAGCTTCGAAGCCATTGTGGGCTATACCCAGAGCATCTACCTGAACGATATCGAGCTGAGGCCTTAGTGTTTGCCGGTGGGAGCGGATCCATTTCAGGGATACCCGAAGGCTTAAATACCTGAAAAAGGCACATATTTGGGGATTGTATTCTCCAAAAACATAGTATATTTGGGGATTATGATGAAGCGAACCCTGTTTCCGGCCTTGTTGAATCGCTTCAACAAAGGAAAAGTTATGGTTTTGCTCGGTCCACGGCAAGTGGGTAAAACCACCTTGTTAAAGGAATGTCTTATGGGAAAGGAATTCCTGTTCCTTGACGGAGACGACCCGGATACCCGTGCCCTGCTTCACAATGCCGGTACCTCGAGACTAAAAGCAATTATTGGCGATTACAAATGGGTTTTTATTGATGAGGCTCAGCGCATTCCGGATGTAGGAATTATTGCAAAAATTATCGCCGATCAATTTAAAGATGTGCAACTACTGCTTAGTGGATCTTCGGCGCTTGAAATCAACCAGTCCACCCAAGAGCCGCTTACAGGAAGAAAGTTTGAGTATTTACTGTATCCCATAAGCTGGGAGGAATTTGAAGACCATGTTGGCTTCTTAGAATCTTCGGCGCAACTGGAGGAACGATTGATTTATGGTATGTATCCGGATGTAATCAACAACCGGCATGATGCGCGCGAATTATTGAAGCAACTGACCTCAAGCTACCTCTATAAAGATGTGCTCTCTGTAACCGGTATTAAAAAGCCGGAATTATTGCAGAAATTATTAAAAGCATTGGCCCTGCAAGTGGGTAATGAAGTCTCGTACAATGAACTCGGCAACCTGATTGAAATAGATAAAGCCACCGTAGCCAGGTATATTGATTTGCTGGAAAAGACGTTTATTATATTTAGGTTAAACAGTTTCAGCAGAAATCAACGCAACGAAATAAAGAACAACAGGAAGATTTATTTTTATGATAACGGGGTGCGCAATATGATTATCAACAACTTGAATTCCTTGGATTTACGTACAGATAAAGGCGCGCTGTGGGAGAATTTCCTGATTTCGGAACGAATAAAGCTCCAGGCGTATCATCAAAAGCATACAGCAAACTATTTTTGGCGAACTGTTCAGAAGCAGGAGATAGATTTTATAGAAGAACGCGATGGCAAAATATCCGCTTATGAATTTAAGTGGAATAGTCGGGGCAAGAATAAAATCCCCGCCGCATTCCTTCGTGAATATCATGCCACCGGCGCAGTAATCGACATCAGTAATTTCAGGGAATTTGTGAGGAAACAACAATAGCTTTAGTTATTGTTCCGGCAATTAAAGTCCGGCTTTTGTAAGTCAGGAGTAGTTGCTGGGAGGTACTTCCAACGGCTGCATAGTGGGCCTAAGCCCCCTAACCCTCAAGCTATCAAGCAGTTAACAAAATAAATTCTATCTTCCCGCCTTTATGGCAAAGGATTCCAGAACCCTGAAAAACTGGGGCCACGATGTGGATGGATACCTGGAGGCAGGTTGCGGGCGCTGTTCCCTGGGAGGCACGCCGCAGTGCAAGGTGCATCGCTGGCATGAAGAGCTTGTTGCACTGCGTGCGCTGCTGCTGGAGGTCGGACTGGAGGAACAGATCAAATGGGGCATGCCCTGTTATCTGTTTCAGGGCAAGAACGTGGTGATGTTGGCTGCGTTTAAGGATTATTGCTGTCTTTCGTTTTTTAAAGGTGCTTTGCTCGAAGATCCTGCCGGAATTCTGGTCTTCGCCGGTCAGGATTCGCAGGTGGGCAAACAGGCGCGGTTCAGGAGTATGGAGGAGCTGAAGGCAGTGGCGGATGTGTTGCCGCGCTATATCGCCGAGGCCATACAGGTCGAGCTGTCGGGAAAGAAGGTGGAACGTAAATCCATCGAAGAGCGTCCTATCCCTGAGGAGTTGGTGAGAAGATTTACAGAATATCCTGCGCTGGAAGAAGCCTTTAAGGCCTTAACCCCCGGACGGCAGCGCTCATATTTGCAGCACTTTGGCAGTGCGAAACAGGCCACCACGCGAAAAGCCAGAATTGCAAAATGTGAATCAGCCATTTTTGCCGGCAAAGGATTTGGGGAGCGGTAAGGAGTTTGTCAAGTTGCCCCTCCCTTCGAAATACTCCACCAACCCCAATGCTCATTGCTAACGCCATTCGATGGAGCAGGTGGTGTCTTGCTGCGTGTCAAGGTGCGTTTTCGAACCACTGTGGGGCCGTGGTTCGACCCCTACAAGTAGGGGCAGGCATGCTCACCATGACAGAAGGATAACATGCCTCTGCACTTACCACCAGCACTTACCACTTACCACTTACCACTTACCACTTATCACTT
>JAGWYC010000098.1 GCA_018969565.1 Bacteroidota bacterium
GTAATATCCCAGCCCCTGCCATAATTTCAATACTGTTTCTTCATCTGAACCGGCTAATTGCTGTATCGTTGGAAAGGCTTCCGTAAACTTGAGATAATATGGCAAGCCCTGATCTACCCGGGTTTGTTGTAGTATGACCTCGCTCAGCCAAATCAGATAAGGATCTGTAGTTTCCCTCCAGGGAAGTATTCTGGCATTCCCCTCATACCAACCGATGAGGCTTTTTGTAAATTCATTCAACATTGCAAAAAAACTTGTATGAACGGAATATTTATATAGAAATTTGAGCGAATTCTATTTTTTATGACAAAAACAGATTTAGTAAATGAAATCGCCATTAAAACAGGGTTGGACAAAGTTGTTGTTCAGGAAACCGTAGAAACTTTTTTCAGGGTGGTGAAGAACTCAATGGCGGGGGGGCACAATATTTACATCCGCGGATTTGGAACGTTTCAGGTAAAAAAACGAGGGCCAAAAAAAGCACGGGATCTGCAAAAAAACACCACCATTACTATTACAGAACATTTCGTACCAAAATTCAAACCTGCTAAAGAATTTATTGACCGCGTTAAAAATGCGCAGGCCTATCCTGATCTGAATGAATGATACCGCCGTAGCTTCCGTACACACATTGTTATCCTTTAGTTGAATACTTCTGGTCTTACCGACCCTTTTTGATTGCTCCTGGCTTTTATTCTTTCCAAACTTCCTTTCGGTGAACCGGCATTGTTCCCGCGATAAAGTGTAGCCTCCAATTTTCCTATCCTCAAGCAGGCACATTACCTTTGTGCTCCTGTGAACACCCGCATCCTTGTAATCAGCGCTGCCGCTTTTGCCTTGTTGTTTTTAGGGCTTTTTATTCCCGGCTACAACAGCAGTACCGGATCGTCCGAGGTTAAAGTCAATCAAAAAGAGAACCCGGCTCCCGCGGTTGATGCTTACCGGCCCGACGAGTACTTCAGGTACGTGCTGGGTACCTTTCGCGGATCCTTTGCGCAAAATGCCGCCATGCTGGCTATGAGGAACAAGGTGACTCCGCTCGACTCACTGACCTTAGGCAGCAAACTGGCCCGAGAGAATGAACTTTTAGGACTGAGCGGTTTTTATCTCTACTGGAAAGCACGTCGTTCCGGAGTCTTAAATGACTATTACGAAGCCGCTGTTGATTTTATCAGGGCCGCTTCGGTTTCGGGCATGAAGCATCAGGATAAAGCCGCAGCTACTGAATGGTCGTACAGTAAGATCTGTCTTGACTCAGCCTTAAGAATAAATCCGAAACATCTGCCTTCCCGCAACGCCTTGGTGGCCTATTACTCCGAATTTGGCGGGGAACCCATGAAAGGCGTCGCCCTGTTGAAAGAAAATGAACAGTTGGACAGCAGCGACCTGGAAACACAGTACCTCTACCTCTCTCTGCTGAAAAAAGCTGGTGAGCTGGATAAAGCCATCCTACGTTGCCAAAAAATTATATCTTTGCAGCCCCAAAATCCGGAGTTTCTTTATGAAATGAGCGGGCTTTATGGCATGAAGGGTGATTCCCTAAACGCCAAATTGTATCTCGACCTGGCCATAAAGACCCAACGCTCCGGCCTGGGAAACAATTAATTAAACAAGATATGCCAAGCGGTAAGAAAAGAAAGCGTCATAAGATCGCAACCCACAAAAGGAAAAAGAGACTTCGCAAGAATCGTCACAAGAAGAAGTAATCTTTCTGACTTCCTCACATGACGAACGAACTCATCGTTTCGAAACATGGGGGTGGGGTGGATATTGCCTTATTATGCGATAAAAAATTAACCGAATTACATCGCGAAGGGTCTTCCAGCAGCTATCATGTTGGTGATTTTTATTTAGGCAGAATCAAGAAAATTTCTCCATCCCTTAACGCTGCCTTCGTAGATATTGGCAGCGAAAAGGACGCCTTTTTACATTACTACGACCTGGGGCCGAACGTGCGGTCGGTGAAGAAACTCACCCGCATGGTTCTGGACGGCAAAACCAGTGCCGCCGACCTCGACCGATTTGAAATGGAAGAGCAAACCGTGAAAACGGGTAAAATCTCCCAAGTATTCAAAAAAAGCGACGTAGTGCTGGTTCAAGTGCTAAAAGAACCCATCAGTAACAAAGGACCGAAAATAGGTTGCGATATCTCCATAGCCGGCAGATATTTTGTGCTGGTTCCCTTCTCAAACCATATTTCTCTTTCGAAAAAAATCGGTAATCCCGAGGAAAAGAAACGCCTTAAAAAACTGGCTCAGACCCTGAAGCCGGAAAATTTCGGGGTCATTATTCGCACTGTTGCCGAAGGCGTGGACATCACGGAACTGGACCAGGACCTGCGCTCCCTTTTGAAAAAATGGGATCAACTGGCTCAGAACCTCAAAACTGCTCAGCCGGGTCGCATGGTGCTTGGAGAAGGTTCTCGTCTGGACACCTTTCTGCGCGATGTGTTGAACGAGAGTTTTACCCAAATCAGCGTTAACGATAAGGACCTCTTTCAGGAGTTGCAGAGTTATGTAGGAAAAATTGCGCCCGGCCTGGAGAAAATTGTTCGTCTTTACCAAGGGAAATCAGACATTTTTGACCACTTTAACGTAAGCAGGCAAATACGAAGTTCATTCGGGAAAACTGTACCGTTTTCCGGTTCGGCCTACCTGGTGGTTGAACATACCGAAGCCCTTCATGTATTTGACGTAAACAGTGGAAATGCTGTATTTGATGCAGAGAACCGAGAAGCAAACGTATCCAGGATAAATATGGAAGCCGTAGGTGAAATAGCCCGGCAAATCAGGCTGCGCGACATGGGTGGAATCATTGTGGTTGACTTCATTGATATGAAGGACCCGCAATTGAAAAAAAATCTGAATCAGGCCTTGCGCGATGCCATGAAAACAGACAGGGCCCGGCATACCATCCTGCCGATGAGCAAGTTTGGCCTGGTGGAAATCACCCGCGAACGGGTACGTCCCCAAACGGTTATCCTCAATACCGAAACCTGCCCGTCCTGCAACGGCAGCGGCCGCATCGAAAGCAGCGTTCAACTGTTTGAGATGCTGGAGAATACCCTCGTTTATCTTTGGGAAAATCTCAACCACAAGGGCGTGGTGCTCAAGGCTCACCCCTTTATCGCCGCATACATCAGCAAGGGCTTTCCCTCTGTTCGATGGAAATGGTGGTGGAAATACAGGCATTGGCTGCGTGTAGAATCAGTGGATACATTCCATATTGGAGAATATCAGTTCGAGGACCGCAACGGCAAAGAAATTTCAAGGCTCTGATTGTAGCCCTTTGCACACGCAGGTGGACGCTGTTCATAACGCCTCTCACTTCTTACAACGCCAAGTTGTTTATTTTGCAGATATGAGAACACTTGTTGCTATTGGGTTTTTACTGCTCCTGCCCTCTTGCGTAAATAAAAAGAAATTTACAGCCCTGGAAACTGCTTCCAAAGCGCAGGCTGAGCGCGACAAAGGCCAGATTTCATCCTTGCAGGCAAGGCTGCAGGACATGGATTTACTTCTTGAAGAAATGCTTCGTGCTATTGCTGCATTAAAAAATGATACGGCTGATAAAGCCATGAATCTGGCCAAGAGTGAACTTGCTGCTGCTGAACTGAACAGAAAGCTGTCTGAATGTGAAGCGGAACAACGAATTCGCCTGCAGGATTTCAATCAGGAAATAAGCCGTAAAAATCAAACGCTGCAACAAAAAGAAATTGCACTTAATCAGGCGCTTGCTGATGCCGAAATACAAAAGAACAATGCCATTGATGTGCAAAAGCGCGCAGCGGCCTATGCTCAGGAATTACAGAAAACCACGGCGCGAGTGCGTTTGCTGGAGCAGGAACTGAAACGCAAAGATTCCGCAGCACTTGCGCTTCAACGTTCTATACGTGACGCCCTGACGGGCTTTAGCAATAACGGACTGAATGTTGAAACCCGCAATGGGAAAGTATATGTAAGCATGTCAGAGCAATTGCTCTTTAAAACCGGAAGCACCAGCGTGGACCCTAAAGGAAAAAATGCCTTGATGGCGCTGGCAGCAGCATTGAAAAATCAGCCGGAAATCATGATAAATGTGGAAGGACATACCGATGACCAACCCATTCGCGGCGGAACTGTAAAAGATAACTGGGATTTGAGTGTGCTGCGGGCTACTTCCATCGTGCGACTTTTAACGGAAGAAGGGCAACTGGAGCCATCACGGGTTCAGGCCAGCGGCAGATCGCAATACCTGCCTGTAGATGCTGCAACAACCCCGGAAGCACGGGCAAAAAATCGCCGGACAGAAATTATCCTCACCCCAAGATTGGATAAAATTCTCAACCTGATACAGCCTTAATCAGCATGGAACTGCTGCTGCTGGCCATTGACAAAACCCGCGAATCCTGGGTGGAAGATGGATTTCGTATTTACGAGAAACGCCTGCAACACTATGGCCGGTTTCGCTTTGAAGCAGTAATAGCAACAAAGACCCTGTTGCCTCGCGAAGAACAGATAAAAAGAGAAGAAGACGCCCTGAACCGCTTGTTGAAACCACAGGACTCCGTTGTATTGCTCGATGAACTGGGTCAAGGCATGAGTTCCATGCAAATGTCCCGGTGGTTAAATCAGAAATGCAGCCACAGCCGGGGAAGACTGGTGTTTATTATCGGTGGCCCATTCGGATTTTCTCCTGCATTCAAACAAGGCAAGGAGTTGATTTCGTTGAGCCCGATGACGTTCTCACATCAAATGGTTCGGGTGATTTTTGCCGAACAACTCTACCGTGCTTTTAGTATTCTGAACGGGGAACCTTATCACCACCCCTGAAGAAAATCAGTGCAACACGCGTCTGATTTGAACAAAGCGCGGCTTATAATAAGCCGAACTTAATCGGTCGTAGGTAATTCCCTTATTTACTGAGGCATGAATGAAATGTATGTCGGCCGGGTTTGCTTCAACCACAATGCCTACATGACCGATGGATGCCGAGTATTGATTTCGACCTTTGAAACAAATAATATCTCCGGGGCGACAAGCGCTGCGGCTTACTTTACTGCCATAAGTACGGAACAAAGAGGACGAAGCCGGCGTCTGATACCCCAATTGTCCGAATACATAGCCTACGAAGCCGGAGCAATCAAATCCACCGGGTTGTTTCCCGCCATAGCGGTAAGGTGTGCCGAGAAACTGTTCTGCAAAGTTGATGACATAATCAATTTTACCCAGTTCAGTTGCAGCAAGTAGGGTATCAATTTCAGGCTCGGAGGGGGTACTCATCACAGTATCCCCGGGCGCATCGTTCACAGATGCCACAATCTGAGCCCGAATGCTGCCTCCTGAAAAGATCAGGCAAATGCCAAGTACAAGAAGCTGTTTCAGGGCAAGGTGTTTTTAAATGCCGTGTATGCGGCGGTGTTTTTATCTGTTCCGGTACAACCAAGTGTGGTTTTCCGGTCTTTTATGCGCTGAACCCTGTTCTCAGGGCTGGGGTGTGTACTAAGAAATTGTGGCACATTGGATCCGCTTCCGGTGGCCAGCAGTTTCTCGAAGAAACCTGCAGCACCTGCCGCATCCAAAGTTGAAGGACACAGGTAAGTCACTGAATAATCGTCTGCTTCTGATTCGGCCTCTCTGCTGTATTGAAGTTGTTTCAGTCCTGCTACAATGCGCACCAGTTGTCCTTTATTCCTTCCAAACACAATATCAAAAAGCACGGATAACCCGAACTCCCTGGTCATGGCATCTGTACTGTGACGCTTGTCTGCATGGGCCATTTCATGTCCCATCACCCCAGCCAACTGGTCTTCACTTTCCAGATATTTCAGAATTCCCGTGTAGAAATAGATATAACCACCGGGTGTACAAAACGCATTCAGCACGGAGTCGTCACGAATGATACGCACCCTCCAGGGGAATTCACTCTTATAAACAATTTGCCCGGAGTTTAGAATTTGGTTGCGTATTTTATAGAGATAGGCATATTGCGCGGCATATTTGGCAGAATCCAGCACTACTATGGCCGAGTCTTTTTCAAACTCCGCAGATACCTGAGCCCCAAAAGCCAGGTCATCCTGAATAGAGAAGATGTTGATGTCGCCATCCTTATCCCGGCAACTTACTAATGCGGTGAGCAGGGCTCCGGCACTCAATAAAAGAACATTGCGGAAACTCATCATACTTAACAAGCAAAAATAATACCGCAAAAACCCAAATCAGAAAGGATAGCCTATACCCAGGGTTAAGGCGGTATGTTCACGAATAAACCCGGGAGATGCTGCTTGCCTGATAATCCATCTGTTTTCAGGCTTTTCAGAAGGGTCGCGCAAGGGTACACCCCAATCGAAACGGATCATAAAAAAGGAAAAATCAAAGCGCAGCCCTATCCCGGTGTTCAGGGCAACTTCCCCAAGAAAGGAGGAGCCGCGGAATAAACCCGGTAACAACTGGCCTTGATGTTTCAGGTTCCATACATTACCCGCATCCAGAAAGAGAGCCCCTTCCAGGAAATTACGCAAGAGGGCAAATCGGTATTCGGCGTTGGCCTGAAGTAAGAGTTCCCCGGAACGGTCGAAGAGCAGGCCGCCACTGCTGTCCACGAAGGACCCCGGCCCTACCCTTCTGGGGCGCCAGGCGCGTAAACTGTTGCTTCCCCCCGTAAAGAAACGCCGGTCAAAGGGTAATACGTTGTTGTTTCCATAGGGTAAACCCAATCCGAATGCTGTGCGAAATACCGCAGCATTGTTTTCGTCAAATTTCAGGTTGTAACGTATATCGAATTCACTGCGCAGATATTGAAAATAGCGCACGCCCAAAGCCTGATAAATGGTATCCGGCCTGCGTTCCGAATCAAAGGTTCGGCGCAACAGGCGATGAATGTTCCCGCTTGTTTCCAGCAGGTTTGCACGGATATACCAGTAATTTCCACTTGCGGCCTCATTCCGGTTGTTGTACACGAAACCTACGCGCGCTGCAGTAATCAGGTGATCGGTGAAAATTCTGGTCACCAGCAACGAATCCACCGAACCAAGGCGAAGCCTGAAGGCCGGCGAGAGCCTGTTGCGGTTATAACTTACCTCAAGCGGTGTGTAATACCAGTTCAGATGGGGTTTACTCCACTGATAGGTTAAACTGGCGGGCAAAGTGCGCCGGGTAAAATTCGGGTTTCCTTCATGCTGATAAGAAAGGCTGAAAATGGTGCGCACCTGATTGAACTTGGCTCTGGGCAGCAGATGTTCCAGCAGCAAGGGCCTGGAGATAGCCAGGCTTGCGTTCCCCCCAGCCTGAAATCCATAAAGTATGGTTCTTTTATTGTCTTCACTGCTGATGATGGCCTCCAAC
>JAGWYC010000099.1 GCA_018969565.1 Bacteroidota bacterium
TGTTCATGGCGGATTTGAAACAGCCCTGAAACTTGCCGCGGCGAAGGCTAAAATTAGCAAGTACCGTGTGGTGGAATATCCTGAAAATAAGTTTTCGCTTTCGGCCTTATTCGGCAATCTTGGCAATGTGGATGTTTCGATCAGGCAGGCATTAGGAGCAAACTACGAGCTGTATCGCCGGGCTGTGCAGGCCGAACAGGTGAAGGGTATACAGATGCGCCTGCCTTTTGATATTTCCGTGCAGTAATCGTTACAGGTTTTCCTGCTGCGGAATGCGCCTGCGCAAACTTCATTCGTGATTTACCGGATCTGCCCAGGTATGGTCTGCAATAATTTTCCAGCCTTCGTTGAACTTTTTCAGAATCAGCGAGAAATACCCTCCACCGGCTTCAGTGCTTTCAGTAATTTGCCAGCGCCCGGAGGCTACCGCTAATGCAGAGCCTTCACTGAGCGCAGCTATGCGGTCAAGCCGGAATGTCAGTTTGCCCATTGCAGCCTTATTCGGATAATGTTTCTGATAGGCCTTCAAGGTATTGCTATGACCATACCTGGTGCCTTTGGATGATACAAAACGCATAGAGTCATCCTGCCAGTAACCATCCATGAAAGCCAGAAGGTTTCCCCGATTCCAGTCGTCTTGCTGTTTCAGAATTACTTGTTCAATGGCTTTGAAATCGGCACTATTGGGTTCTGGGTTTTTTGAAGATTTTGTAGATTGAAGGTAAAAATAAACCCCAATGACTAACAGAATCAGAATCAGGAAGCGAATGATTTTCATGTTTTCTCAGGAACGGGTGAGGGGCAGTAAAACAGCGAACTGTACATTGTTATGAAACACACCGCTGCGCACAAAATAGCGCAATACAACAGGTTTGCGCATGGAGTTTAGCCCGTATTGAAAACTCAGACGCAGGCTTAATTTTTTTCCTGTGTGTTGCAGGCCGGCGCTGCCTGTCAGACAAAAAGTGCGCAAGTCTTCCTTGAGCTGGGAATAGCTGCCCAGTTTATCGCGTGCATCGAACAGATAACCTGCCTGGGCACCTGCCAGAATCCGGGTATGCTTCAGTTTCGTTGCGGCACTGATATAGAAGGGAACTTCCACCATATTCATCACATAATGAAAAGGGTAGGGGTTGGGTTGTTCAGGGTCGTTATAGCTTTTACTCCCTCGCTGGCTCAACTGCACCCCTGTGTGCCAGTTTAACTTGTTGTTGAAACTGCGCCAAACTTCCACACCCAGGCTGTATCCGATTTTGTTGTAACCGCTTTCCTGGTCACCGTCAATCTGGCAAAAATTCAAACCTGACCACAGGTTCATCCTGAACTCCTGCTGCGCGGATACATGCAGCATCAGGCCATGGGTAATCATCAGAATCATCAGGAGCCTCTTCATCAAAACAAAAATAGGAGATTTGTAGCCATGAGCAGCATAGATGTATTGGTGGCGGGGCAGGGAATTGCGGGCACACTTTTGGCCCGTGAACTGTTGAATCACGGATTGGAGGTGCTCATCGCCGACCCAGACATTAGTCCAACCTCTTCCCAGGTTGCCGGCGGATTGGTTCATCCTGTTGTTCCCAGAACCGGAGGGCTTACCTGGAGGGCGGAAGAGTTGTTTCCTGCGGTACAGCATTATTACCATGCCATAGAAGAAGAAACAGGCCGGTACTTCTATCATGCTATGCCCATGGCTTTTGTTGCTGATTCTGAACAGGATAAGTTCCACTGGAAGAAGGCTGCGGAAAAACTAGGTTCGCATTGGCTGGAATGGCATGACACCTTGCCTGAAATGACTGAGCGCAGCGGCGCACTGACCAGGCAATCCGCACGTCTTGATGTGGCGGGTTTATGCGCGCATTACCAGCAACAATGGATGACACAGGGGCGTTATCTAAAGCAGGAGATCCAATGGGAAGAACTTGAATTTAAAAATGGTTATTGGCACTGGGGTCACATTCGAGCACGTATGCTGGTATTCTGTCATGGGGCTTTTGCCCGGGGTCGGAAACCTCAGGAAGTGCTTCCATTCCATCTGACACGTGGCGAGCTCCTTAGTATCCGGGTTAGCAACCCGCAGCACATGCCTTCTTACATAGTGAAGAAGAAAGTATTTTCTATTCCCTTAGGTGGTGGCGTTTACCGCATTGGTTCAACCTATGATTGGAATAATCTGACACCTGAGCCAACTGAAATTGGACGGGAAAGCCTGTTACAGCACTTCTGTGATTTGGTTCCCGATGCAGGATCTTTTGAAATTATCGCGCATGATTCAGCTATAAGGCCGACGGTAGGGCGACGGCGACCCTTTATGGGGCAGCATCCTGAATTTCCTCAGTTGTTCATTTGTAATGGCTGGGGAAGCAAGGGGGCGTCCCTCGCTGCGGTATTGATACCGGAATTGGTTTCATGCATGTTACATGGAACGCCGGTGCATCCTGAAACGGATATTGCTGTTTATTGGAAAAAGTAACAGGCATAAAAAAAGCCCCGGATGTCCGGGGCTTTTTATTCAGCAAAGCAAATTGCCTTACTGGATGGTCATTTTCTTGGTAACCACATTCTTACCGGCTGTGAAGCGGTAGAGGTACATACCTGCTTTCAGGCCTTTGCCATCGAGCTGGATATTGTGGTTTCCACGGGTCATAAGTTTCTCGGAACTGCTGCGGATTGTTTTTCCGTCCAGGGTGAGGATATCTACCTGAAGGGTACCGGGTTCATCCATGAAAATCAGCACTTCTGATTTATCGGAGAAGGGATTGGGGAAGTTCTGAGAAACCACGAACACTTCAGCAGGCTGGTTAGCCTTATGGATACCCAGACCCCACTGATGACCAATGGCATCAGCCAGAATTTTAGCAGTCGGGATAGCCGCATACATAATCTGGTTCTTCACAGGCTCGTGGTTGTTGGCTGAAGTAGAGTTGTTCTGCAGGTTTGTACCGGGGATAAGGTCGCGCTGCCATACCATGTGTACAAAGTTGTCTGCATCGGGAGCCACGCTGGCGAAGTCGTCTTCCACCATCATGGTTTGGGTAAGGTTCTGTTCATTTTTCCAGGTGGCACCGCCATCGGTAGAGTAAACAATTCCTATATCGCGGTAATTGGCATCCAGGTCACTCACGTCACCTTCAATGGGTACAGAAAACGTAACATAGATATTTCCCTGTGCATCAATGGCAGGAGAAGGCTGACGGAGGGCGGAAGTATTACCCAGTCGAGCTACGGTGTTCAGGTTAGTCGGTACCTGCCCATTGCTCAGGAATGAAGTAGTAGCGGAACTCAGAGAGTTTACACCATTTCCGTCGCGGTCGAAGGCCGCACCACCGGCGATAATCTGGCTCTTTTTGGTGATTTCATTCCAATAGCCCATGTACTGGTAGCCGGGGAAGAAGGAGAAAGATTGGTCGGTATTATCATCGTCAAGCATACGGCTGCCACCCCAGAAGGCATGCACTTTACCATTGCGGTCAATCAGCACCTGCACGGTTCCGTCGTTGGTAAACGGAGTATCCAGCATCAGTTTAGTTGACTTGTAAGGAGCATATTTGAATGAATCGGCAATCATTTTTGTCCATGTGCTTCCGTTGTTGGTAGATTTCCAAACGGAAACGTCATCAGCCAGACCACCGAAGATGATGGCTACGATGGAGTCACGACAAGCAATGGCGTACTGGTCACCACCACCATTGGTGATGCGAGAAGTATCATTACCCGGCAGCATCACAGCCTGTTTGTCCCAGGTTACACCGCCATTGGAAGAGCGGCTGTACACCATAGGGGCAAGAACGCCGTTGCGCGTTGGTGCGCGTGGTTCACCGGGCTGAGAGCTATCCGCATAAGTGTAGATAGCGTGGATATAATTACCTGAGGAAACTGCACGACCCCAAAGAGGACGCAGGTTATTTTCTTTCAGCACCGCAGTAGGAGTCCAGTTGGTCTGTCCTTTACCTCCGTTCTTGGAAAGCACAAAACCACCGAGTGCGGCATCGTGGGCCATAATCCATTCTGAACCATTGCTCAGTACGCCGATGCTTGGCCAGCCCAAACGGGTTGTTTCAATACGATCCGCTTTAACTGCACCCCATGTGGTTTTGTTGTAATGGTTATATCCGCTGCCCCTGTTAGGGAAAGTTGTGGAACCTTCATCGGCAGAAGTAGTCCAGGTGGCGGAAACGGTTCCGTCGGGATAAAGCAATACACGGTTTCCTACGGATGCATTTGACTGCAGATCGTACCAGGTATTGCCAATTTCCACAAATGAATAAGGAACAATGCCGCGGCGCAGGAGGTATTCCTGATTTTTGTTCGCAATGCCACTGCTTGCGCCTGAACCGGCTGCGGCCCCATCAGTTGTAATGTGAAAGCTGCTCTTGACGGCAGGCCCCGATGGAGGAGCCACCCGCACGTTGCCAAATGGCACCTGTGCAGTGAGGCCGCAGGCACCGGCAAATAACAAGGTTGAGAGTATGTGTTTGTTCATGGTATTTATGGTGTTACTTCAAAATGACGTGCAATTTAAACATTAATGAAGGAAAAAAGTCTGCGTATGAGGCCTCAGTTTTTCAGGATATTGACAATAAGTTCTATAAAAAGTTGATTGTCTGATGCGCCGCCCTTGTTTATTCCTTTGAAGCGTAAATCAAAGTACTTCAGATAGCCGAGCACTTTTTCAAGGTCTGCCGGACTGTATTTTGATGCGGCGGCCAGATACTCTGCCACAAAATAGGGGTTCACTTCCAGAATCTTGGCCAGTTCTTCTTTCTCCTTATTGCGATGACCGTGGGTCAGCAGGATTTTGTTGAAATACTGAACCAAAGCGCCAATCAGCATGGTGCTGTGGTTGCGGCCACTCATGTCGGAACTCAGATGATGGGCAATTTGTATGCTCTTGTTGAAGTTGCGCATGCCCAGCGCCTTCTGCAGCTCAAAAACATTGTATTCCTTGCTCAGCCCGATATGCTCCTGAACGTGCTTGGCCGTGATGTAGGGGTCTTTTACATGAATAAACAGTTTATTCAGTTCATTAACCACCAGGCTCAGGTCTGTACCCAGATATTCGGTAACCAGTTCGGCGGCCAGAGCGTCCAGGGTCTTTCCCTGAGCGCGTGTCCAGTTGTCCAGCCAGCGTTTCATCTGGTAATCTTTCAGAGGCTCTGAGTCGAAACTGCAATATTTGGCGAACAGCTTGGCCAGTTTGGTGCGTTTGTCCAGCTTTTTATCGCCTTTGATGCAGAAAACCAGAATGGTGGACGGCTGTGGTGCTTCAAGGTAAGGTTCAAGCTTCTCCAGGTCTTGAATATGCTGGGCCTCTTTCACAATGATCAACTGGTGTTCAGCACCCATTGGGTATCGGCGTGCTGCCATAAGCAGATTCATCATGTTGGCTTCCTTGCCATAGAATATGCTCTGGTTGAAGCTTTTTTCGTGTTCCGCCAGCACTGTTGTTTCCAGTGCTTCGGTAATCTGGTCAATGAAAAAGGGTTCTTTGCCTTGCAGCAGGTACACCGGATGAAATACGCGCTTTTTTATTTCCGCGAGTATTTTCTCATAAGATTGAAAAACCGGTACAGTACTCATTGACTAAATTGCAGGGGTTCTATGCTGAGCTTTCCGGCCTATCAATTCCAGCTGCGCAGACAGGGGCAAAAAAACTATATTTTCGACAGAATCAGAAAAAAATATGTGGTGCTCACCCCGGAGGAATGGGTGCGCCAACATGTGGTATTCTGGCTTTTGGATGATTATGGTGTTCCTGAAGGCTGGATTGCGTTGGAACGCGGAATCATCATCAACGGTTTGCGGCGCCGTACCGATCTTATGGTGATGAACCGTGAGGCTGTTCCTATGATTCTGGTGGAGTGCAAGGCGCCTCAGATTCCGGTAAATCAGGCAGTTGTGGAGCAGGCTTTGCGTTACAACATGGAAACCGGTGTTCGCTACCTGTGGCTTACCAATGGGTTGGAGCATCGGCTATGGAAAATGAGTGATACAGGTCCGCAGCCATTGGATGCGCTACCCAAACCGGATGAATGGTGAATCCAGTTGTACCCATTACCAAGGGCCTTTTCCCTGACGAATCAACAGAGGTTCGTTTCCACTGCAATCTACCACAGTAGAGGGTTCAATTCCACAGGGGCCACTGTCCACCAGCAGGTCGGCAATGCCCGGCATCTCTGTAGCTATTTCATCCGGGTCGTGGGCGTATTCAAGTATATGATCATCACTATGCAAAGAGGTTACCATTAACGGTCGCCCAAAGTCTTCAAGAATCTTTAATAACAGCGGGTGATTTGGGATGCGCACGCCTATTGTTTTACGGCGGTTGTGAAATTGCTTTTCTACCGCTGCGGAGGCCTTCAATATGAAGGTATAGGGGCCCGGAAGTTTTTCGCGCATCAATCGGAATATTGACTGGGCAATGGGCGCCGTGTAATCAGAAACCTGCCTGAAATTGCTGCACAGCAGGGACAGCAGGGCGGTATTGGCTTTTTTCTTTACCAGTAGGCACATACGCTCTACCGCGTTCTGATTTCCGGGGTCACAAGCCAGGGCATAAACGGTATCGGTAGGCACAATGGCTATTTCTCCAGCGCGAAGTCGCTCTGTTACTGCCGAAATCAATTTCGGGTCCAGGTAATAATCAGGCAGTTCGATACGGTCCACGAGTTATTATTTCAACGTTTGTAGGCAAGTCCTACACCAAAAACCTGCGACATCTGCCAGTTTTTATCCTGGTTCTTATCCAATATAGCAATAGCCGTGAAGTTGGTACTGAGAAACTTGGTTAATTTAGCGGTGGCCATGAAATCCAGCCTGCTGTCAAACCCGCCTGACAGGTAATTAAAAGGGCCGAAGCCCAGGTATCTTGCGGTAATTCTAATGTTGGGTCGCAGGTCCTTGCTCAATTCACTCTGTAGTTGGAGGCCGGCTTCGTTGATTACTTTTTGTCCTCTGGAAACGTTGGATATCAGGTCTTTACCCGTTTCGGTATATACCCGCTGATTGAGCATGAAGGTTTGACGCATGGCACCCAGACCGATTTTCACCCACCAGAATTTTACCGGTGTGTACTTAAATCCAAGCGCTTCTATCAATTGACCGGGGCTCATAAATCCGGAAATGAGTGTTTTGAGCGTTTTACCGCTGGAATCGGTTTTAAAATCATAACCCCGGTCGGCCTGTGTTTGAAATGTAATACCCACAAATGCCTGTAACTTGGGTATTATAGCATAGTTGTAATCGCTGGTAAACAGCACCAGGTCCTGACTTTTCTTCATGATTTCACCCTGATTTTTAA
>JAGWYC010000100.1 GCA_018969565.1 Bacteroidota bacterium
CTGGCTCCCGGTGTGGATGAAATCAGCACTGAAGCGGCCTTCTCTTCTAACGGTTCTTATGCCATCGTGGGTGAGCCTTATGGTGTAATCTACGGAACCAAGTGGCGCCGCAACGATGCAGGTCAACTGCTCATCGGAGCCAACGGCCTTCCCCTGGTTGACCCCAAGCGCGGACGTATCGGAAGCCCCTACCCCAAGTGGTATGGCGGTCTGCGCAATACCCTGAGCTACAAAGGTGTTAACCTGACCTTCCTTTGGGATGTGCGTGAAGGTGGCGAAATCTGGAACGGTACCTGGGGCCGCATGATGCAGCTCGGCCGTACCAAGGAGTCTGAAGCCCGCGATCGCGAATACCTGATTGAAGGTGTACGCGCCAGCGACGGACAGCCGAACACACGCAAAATCAGCGCGTATGATTACTTCCGCACCTTCAAGGGTGACGCAGGAGCCTATGCTTCTGAAAATGCCATCCAGGACGGAAGCTGGGTGCGTCTGCGCGAACTCGGTCTCAGCTACAATGTGAAAGTTGGAAACAAGTTCCTGCAGAGCATTGACTTGGGCATCACCGGCAAAAACGTGCTGCTCTTCACCGATTATACCGGTGTGGATCCAGAGACCTCACTTACCGGCGCAGGCTCCAACATCGGCGGTTTTGATTACTTCAACAACCCCGGCATGAAGTCATGGATTGCCAACGTGAAATTCAACTTCTAATCCATCCTGAAGCAAGAACAAAAATTATGAAAAAGACAAGCCTTTTTATCGCAATGGGCGTTCTGCTGTTCTCAGCAGGATGTAAGAAATATGTAGAAGGAGAGGACATTTCACCGAATTCTCCGGCCTCTGCTACACCTCCGCTGATTCTGTCAGCATCTGAATTGTCCGTGTTTGCCACCTACGGGGGCAACCTTGGTCGTATCACTTCTATGTGGGCGCAACACAATTCCGGTTGTCAGTTCCAGTCAGAAGCAAACGACCAGTATTTTGTTGACGAAGGAGATATTTCCAACGAGTGGGATGTTATTTACACCCGCGGACTGAAAAACCTGCGCATCCTGAAAAATCAGGCAGGCGCTGCCAACCCTACCTATCAGGGCATCTCTAATGTGCTTACAGCCATGATGCTGGGTACTGCCACTGACTTGTGGGGTGATGTTCCTTACAGCGATGCACTCAAAGGTGAAGACCTTCAGCTTTCTGCCGCCTATGACAAGCAGGAAGATGTGCTGAAGACCATTCAGAACCTGCTGACTGAAGGCGTGAGCCTGCTGAGCACCGGTGGCGACGTAATTACACCCGGCGCAGATGACTACATCTACGGCGGCGACAACGAGAAGTGGATTGGTTTGGCCTACATGCTGAAGGCGCGTTACCACATGCGCACCAGCAAGCGCAACAGCGGCTGGCATACCGAGGCGCTGAAAGCTATTGACAGTGCCAGGGCGCATGGTGTTACTTCAGAAGCTGCAGATGCCAACTGCGTATTCGGAACTAACTCCAACGAATACAACCAGTGGTACGCTTTCGTGAAGGTGTCTCGCCGTAACTACATCAAGGCCAACAAGACCTTCACTGACCTGATGAATTCCATCAATGACCCCCGCCGTTCTGCCTACTTCACCAAGAACGACAGCGGTCGCTATGAAGGTTCTGCTCTGGGTTCCAGCAACCTGAAGAACGTTTCTGAAATCGGCAGCTATTTTGCCAGCCCTTCAAGCGTAACTCCGCTGGCTACCTACGTGGAAAGCATGTTCATCGAAGCGGAAGCTGCTCTTGCTGCAGGCGACAAAACCCGTGCTGCCAAGGCCCACAACGATGCCATCAAAGCCCACCTGACCCAGGTAACCGGTTCTGCCGACCCTGCTTACGTAGCTGCTCAGGCCAGCGAAACCGCTGCCAGCATCACTTTGGATAAAATCATGACCCATAAATATGTGTCTGGTTATACCATGATGGAGCCCTACCACGACTGGCGTCGTACCGGCATCCCTGCGTTGGTGAAAAACCCGAACTCCAATCTGAGCGGTATTGCCCGCCGTTTGCCAACCTCTATAGACGAGCGTTTGTATAACAACAAGGCTACTGTTGTTCAGAACTTGATGGAGCCCGTTTGGTGGGATCAATAATCTCCACCGCATTAGCTATGAAAGAAAAAGGCCGGTTATTCCGGCCTTTTTCTTTTGAGATGCACCCGCTTGCCCCCACTGGATTGCGAAGCAAGACACTGTGGGGGTGGAGGAGCAAGGTGGAAGGGAAGGACTTCCTGCATCAATGGTTCGACGGGGCTCCCCTGCCAATCTGCTGCGCAGCCCGGTGGGGGCAGGTACCATGACAGGAATTTACGCTAACCATGACAGGGATTCCAAACCTCCTTCAGGGCTTGATTGGCTCCAGGAACTCCACCTCCACCCTGCGGTTGCGGCGGCGATCATCCGGATTATTGTTTGGGCCGATTGGTTCGGAACTTCCGCGCCCCTCAGCTTCCAGGCGCATGGCATCCACCCCGGCCCGCTTCAGGTATTGCATTACCGCTTCCGCCCGCTGCCGGGAAAGTTCCCTGTTCCGTTCCTCATTTCCTGTTGAATCGGTATGACCGCTGATGCGCAAGCGCAAGGCTGGGTGGGACTTGAGCCAGGCAGCCAGCTCATCCAATTGCTCATACCCCTCCGGTTCCAGCTCGGCGCTGTTGCTCGGAAACAATACCTGCTCCAGGATGAAGGGTTTTTCTTCGGAAGCCGTTACCGGTTTCAGCGTCGGTTTTGGCGGTATCTGCCAGGTATTGGAGGCGCAGGAACGCCCGTCTGCCGGCCATACCGCCACATCATCAATATAATAATAAGCTTCCTTCTGGCCTTTGGTATTCACGCGTGCCACATGAATGCTGTCCAGTGGGCGAAAACCACCGATGCTCATGAAACGTTCACCGCCTCTTGCACGGTAAGGCCCACTCAGGTGCATCCAATGCTCCCGGTAAAACAGCACCTGTCCGGAGCGGTTCACCAGGTCAGGCTGTAACCCTGATTCTTCAAAACGATAAAATTCCAGGGGCTTTTCACTGAAATGGAACCCCACTGCATCAGCGGCAAAGGCGCTCTTTCTGCTCAGCACAAAATGCACCTTCACACAATATACACTATCCTGTTGCAACGGTTCTTTCAGAGCTCCGCAGAGGTATTCAATATGCGTTCCTCCGCGCGAATAGATGCGAATTCCTGTGCTGGCAGTTCCTGTTCGGTGACGTGCCTTCCGGCCACGATAATAGTCGGGTGTTCCGGAAGCGCGTACCCAATAATCAACCATAGTATCATCAAAACTAGTTGCCGTCATTTCAGGCCATTGTTCCCGGGCAAATTCAAACGAAGGATTCTGCATCAGGTTCTGTTTATAGGGAAGTCTCCAGTTGCTGTCGGCCAGAATATCAGGGTTGTGAAATGGTGCGTCGCTGATTCCTAAAAAGGCATCATCGCCCGGTTCCAGTTGTCCCGGAGCACTCAGCGAAGAACGCATACTCAAGGCTCCATTAAACTGCACATAGGTTCGGTACGGCTGTCCATTCCTGCGGATGTCAATGAGGAAACTGTCAGTGCCTGTACGGGTTATAGTCCAACGTTCATCATCCCGCGAAAACACACCTTCATGCACAAAGGCCGCAAATGTTCTCGTTCCGGCTTCTTCCCCGCGGCTTTTATAGCGCTCTATTTTTAACAATACACCGGTGGAATCATACCATTTCCAGGTGCCCGCCGGACGATTATTTCTGTCTTTGCCCCGCTGATACTGCGATTGCTGGGCTTTCTGTCCGTTCTCGTAGTAATAGAGCCACTTTCCTCTTTTACTCTGCTCAGGCACGGGTTTCTTGCCCGGTTCTTTTTGGTATGAATAAGCTGAAGAATACGCCCCTGCGGTTTTCAGGGTTCCGTCAGGCCAGTAACTGCGCGGCGGCAATTTTGAGGCGCAAGCCGATGCCATGACTAGGAGAGCAAGGGAAACCAAGCGCAGCATATCCTTTAAACGACAGGGTTCCTTCCGGATTGTTCAGCGGATGAACACCAATTTACTCATGTAGCTGTCGCTGCCGTCGCGGTTGATGCTGAAAATCAGGTAAATTCCGCTGGCGGGTCTTTCGCCATTCAGTTTGCGGCAGTTCCAGGTGGCGGTACCACCATTGGCGCGGGTTTCGTACACCAAGTTCCCGTTGATGTCTGTAATTTTTACTTCCGCATCATCGGGTAGGCCCTGTATCATTACGCTGCCCTCGAAGCCTGGTTTTACAGGGTTAGGAAATACTTTCACCTTTCCGTGTACCTCTTTGGCCGGGGTGGCATCGCCACGCCATGAGCTGATGCCCTCGCTGCTGCCGAAAAACACCTCACCGGTTTCTTCCATGATGCCGATACTCTGAATTTCGTTGGACAGGAGAGGGCTGTTGTCTTTGGTGAAATGGCGCAGCACCTTTAAACCATTCTCTGCCACAAGATATGCGCCGTTGTTGGTGCCCACCCATTTGCGACCGCCTCCATCTACCGTAATGCAGTTGATAACCTGGGTTCCGAGCAGATAGCCTGTGGTGCCGCCCTCCACGATGACAAAGCGTTCGGCATTCACCGGTTTATTGTTCGGGAAAACCTGATCCGGACGCGTAAACACGGCCAGCCCCTGGTCGGTGCCTACCCAAATATATCCGTAGCGGTCGGTGGCAATGCAGCTCACCTCACTGCTGGGCAAACCACCATTGTCAGCCTGGTTGTTCAGGAAGCGCTGACGGTCGTCCGAAAGCACATCGGGTGTTTCGTTGTCATCGTAAACCATCAGGCCAACCGGGCCATTCGGTCCGGTGCCGGAGTTGTTGTAGGCCAACATCCATTTATGGCCGTAATCATCAATGACCATTTGCCCCACATTGTTGTTGAGCAGGCTATAACTTTTCCAGCCACCTGTTTTCAGCAACACATTCAAGCCTGTTGCACTGCCGAAGTTACTCACCCAAAGGTTACCATTGCGATCCGTGGCCATGCCGGTAACACGGGTCCAGATGGTTCCGGCAAACTTCCTCAGGGTGCTGTTGCTGCTGTCAATACGCAAACGCGGTTCTGTTCCGCTGAAAAACACCATCCCAAAGGAATGTGTACCTATAAACACCCTCTTAGTTTCCGGCTCTGCATAGGCCACGGTCCAATCATACAGGCCATCGGTGATGGGGTTTGCACCTCGGTTTATCCAGCGATTTTCGTGGAATATGGCGTAGCCGTTGTTGTTGAAGGCATTACCGTAGGTATTGGTAGTTCCGCCGCCGGTTACATAAAGGCTGCGACCCACGGATGCCATTTGGTAGGACTGTTTAAAGGCCGGACCATTGGGATAGAAACTCACCTCATTCCCGTTTATCTTCTTGATGAGTCCGTAAGTATTCAACACGAACCACACATACCCCTCGCGATCCACGATACCTCGGTTAATCAGGTTCACTGTTATCAGGCTTTTGGCACTTCCGTCGTCTTTAATAATTCTTCCTACCGCAAATACAAAGAGCTTTCCATAATAGATTCCAACATTGGCAATGCTGTCCTGTTTCCCATCGTAATAGTCAGTCCATGACCCTTTGTTGTATTGTTTCATCACCTTGTTCAGGTCGCAAACCAGGGTATTGTTCCAGTTCACCATGTTTTTGCAGGTCACACCACTGCGCACCTGCTTCCAGTTGTTGTAATCACTCAGATTTCGTGTGCCATCGTAGGGTGCACAGATAATGGCTCCGGAAACGGCAGCGTACAAGGTGTCATTCACCACGGCTGTGGCAGAAACAGCGACCGTGCTTCCACCCGGACCAATGCTCGTATAGGAGTCGGTAAATATTTCTTTGGAAATATCCAGTACCAGAATGCCCAGGCCCGTGGAGATAATGGCCTCGTTTCCCCTGAAATGCACATGGCGAATGGCCTTATCACCTTGCAAAGACGACTTCAGCACATCGGGAAGATTGATGATGCGGTTGTCTTCCTTGACCAGGTCAATGTTTCCATTACGGTAACCGATAATCAACACATCGGCATCGGGCTGGTAATCCATGTACGCAATACCCACATCGCTGAATCCATCTACAGCGGAAAGGCGACGTATTTCTCCATCAGCCTTACCCACGCTGAACAGGCCATTTTCACTGGCTGCCAGAATGCGCTCACGCGTTTCTGCCAGATGTTTGCAGTCGGCATAGGGCAGATGCACACGCCAGGAGCCAAAGGGGATATCTCCCTCGCCTTGAGCCGAAACCTGCCCAATCCTCAGGATTCCAAAAACCAGCCACCAAAACCTGATACGTTTCACAAAAGATGCCGTTGAATTCATCCGCAAAATAAGCCGCATCAGGCTAATACGCTGATTTTATGATGAAATGGCGGTAAGTTTGCCCCCTCAATATGTGGGACAAAATTGCTAGTGCGGTGATGCGCTACCGCGTATGGTGGCTGCTCATCATCCTTGGTCTTACAGGATTTATGGGTTACCATGCCAGTAAAATTCAACTGGCTTATGACATGCAGAAGCTGGTGCCTAAAACCGATAAAGACTTCATCACTTACATAGATTTTAAGAAGAAATTCGGCGAGGACGGTAACAAACTCATCATCGGCATCCAGAGTCCGGATTTTTGGAAGATAGACTACTTCAGGCGCTTTGCAGCCCTGTGCGACAGTCTGGCTGCCATTAAAGGTGTGACGGGGGTTGTTTCTCCTTCCAGCGTAGTGGCCCTGCAGGTGGACGACAGCCTGCAGCAATTTGTTACACATCCGCTCTTTCACCGAAATATACAAACTCAGGAAGAGCTGGATTCACTATACCAGGTTTTTGAAAGCCTGCGTTTCTACGACAAACTCATTTTTAATAAGGACAGCGGTGTAGCCCTGTGCATTGTTTCCATTGAGCAGAAAGTACTGGACAGTGAGATTCGCAATGCCCTGCTGCGCAAGGCTTTTCTGCATTGCGATAAATTCGCTTCCGACAGTAAAACAATCATACATTACTCCGGACTGCCCTATATACGCAACGAGTTCAGCACCAAGGTGAAGAGCGAAATTACCCTCTTTACCATCATCGCCTTTGGCATCACGGCGCTGCTCATTCTGCTGTTCTTCCGGAGCATGACCACCTTGGTTATTTCCTTGGTGTTTATAGCCATCGGGGTGATCTGGTGCCTCGGAATATCCCAGCTTTACGGCTACAAAATCACCATGCTGATTGGCACACTGCCAACCCTGCTCGTGGTCATCGGGGTACAGAATACCATTTATCTGATTAA
>JAGWYC010000101.1 GCA_018969565.1 Bacteroidota bacterium
CAGGCAGTAGTTTTAAGTCTGATCAGACCACAAGGTGATTGCATAGCGGTGCAGCCTGCACGTGCGGGGGGGGTGGTAAAATTGACCTTTTACAGGCTGAATGGCAGCGTACTGGCAACCTATTGCATTTTGAATGCAGGTTGCTTTAATTTGAAAAATTTGCCGGAAGAAGGGCTATTTCTGTTGGTGGCAACTTCAGAAGAATTCACTTCCAGGGCGAAGATTTTGCACATAAAGAACTAAAAAACAACCTATCGAGAAAAAAATTACCCATGAAAAAATACATACTTGCTGTTCTTGGATTGGCTTTGTCAGCCCCCGCGGCGATTGCGTCGCACATGATGGGAGCGGACATGAGTTATGTCTGCTTGGGAGGCGGAAAGTACAAGATTATCGCCAAGGTTTATCGCGATTGCCGCGGTATTCCGTTCAGCGGACCTACAACCGGCGCTACGGCCAGTGGTTGTTCCAGCGCGAGCTTGTCCATGACCCGTACCAAAATCAGGGATATCACTCCTGCATGTAAGGCTACCAAGGCCCCATGTAACCCTCAGAATACCACGGTAAGCAGTGAAGGTGTAGAAGAACACACCTATGAGGCAACCATTGACCTGACACAAAACCCCTGGGCAAACTTTAAGAAAAGCAATTGCTGTCAGATTACATTCTACATTGGTCAGTGCTGCCGTAACGGCGCCATCACCACAGGCCAGTCAGGTCAGGATTTTATGTCCACCTGTATGCTGGATATCTGTAAAATCGGCACCAAGTGCAACAGCAGTCCCCAGCTCAGTAACGAACCTGTTGCGTATCTCTGCTGTAACCAGCCGTTTTACTTCAACAATGGTGCGGTAGATACAGCCGATTTCGATTCACTTTCCTATTCACTGGTGAATGGCTTGCAGTCGCTGTCCACTTCTGTTTCCTACGGAAGCGGCTTCTCTGCTACCATCCCCATGACACCCTATTGCCCGGTACCCGGCCAAAAGAACTGTATTCCTTCCCCTACAGCAAAACCCCCCAGAGGTTTCTATCTGGATCCTGAAACAGGTGATATCATTTTCACGCCCACAGATTGCTCTGAGGTAGGTATTGTGGTAATTCAGATTGATGAATACCGAAAAGACAGTGCGACGAAGAAATGGGAATTAATAGGGCGAACGCGACGGGATATGCAGTTGATTGTGACGAACTGCGGTCCGAATAACCCTCCGGAAATCAAGGGGAACAACACTTATTCGGTGTGCGAAGGCGACAAGATCTGCTTTAAAATTGATGGCACCGATAAACAGTTTACCCCGTTCCAGACCAAGGCCGATACAGTGCAGATGAAATGGAACCGCGGTATTCCCGGTGCCACGTTTTCTATCCTGAATCCCAAAGACCGTGAAAAAACAGCCGAATTCTGCTGGCAGACACGCATGGGCCAGGCCAGCGACGTATATTATACCTTCACAGTAACTGCCGCAGATGACAACTGTCCTCGTCCGGCAACCTCCATCCGCGGTTTCCGTGTGAAGGTGAAGAAGAGGGCTCTGGCCAAGCGCACTTATACAAATTTGAAGTGTGGCAAGTTCGCCTTCCTCAGCACCCCTGAGGTAAACTTCAAAGGCCGTCCGAGCTATCGCTGGGAAATACGCGACAGCACGAATAAAATTCAGATTTTCCCGGTCAATACCAAACAAAAAGATACTGTTCAGTTTAAAAAAGGCGGTAAGTATATCATTACCCACATGATCAACAACCCGGAAGATTGTCCTACCATTTATTACGACACGGTAATCATTCCTCCGGTGTTTACCGCGGAACTGGCTTTCGGTGCGGATACCTTCGCCTGTTACGGATCGAGCATCACATTCGCTCCACGTATTACAAACGGACCTTCACCATATCGCTACCGCTGGACTACTCCTCCTACTTCCAGAAGTGGAGACACGCTGAACACCTTTACGGTAAAAGTGACCCAGGACTCGACCATTGCCCTGTTGATTACTGATAATAATGGTTGTGTAGATGACGATACTATAAAAGTATATGTAAAACCACTGCCTGTGGTAGATCTGGGTCCGGATCAGCGTATCTGTACCTACGAGAAAAACACCTTTGATGCGCAACATGCGGATACCATGCGCTATCTCTGGTTCCCAACCAAGGATACAACCCGAACCATCACGGTCAACAAAGCCAATAAGTACTCGGTAAAAGTTACTGAAACAGTTTGGAAATGCTTTGGCTTTGACACCGTTCAGCTCTTCGTAAATGATACGGTTGTAGCCGATGCAGGAAAGGATAAGAATCTCTGCTTTAAGGATACTTTGTTGATTTTCGCCAATGGAAGACCGGCAACCCAGAAGTTGAACTATTCCTGGAACAACATAACCTCGAATATTCCGATGGGTACATTAAATTCTATACGAATATTTCCAAGTACAGATCAATGTTATGAATTGTACCTGAGCGTTACTCAGGAGAAACACACCTGCGAAGACAAGGATACGGTATGCGTGAAGGTTATAAAACTGCCTGACCTTCGAGCCTCCGTTCCGGCGCGCTGCTACGATTACGGCGACCGCAACCTCGGTATCGAGTCCGGATTAGAGAGTAAGTTTGGAAAGAAGGTTCGCTACTGGTGTCCGAAAGATACCTTAATGGTAACGAACCAAGGTGCCAGCTATATTTACAGAACCAGCAGAATCAAGAACTCGGATCTGCAAGGAGGCAACCGTCGTTCGGATATGATCTGGGTATCCTTCACGGATCCGGTAACCGGTTGTTTCAATAAAGACAGTTTCCGTGTAACTACCAATGGTAACCCGATTGTGCAGCTTCAGGACCGCATTTATTGTCAGGATAAAGGTTGTGCGCTGATGGATTCTTCCATCATTATACCAAAGGTTAAAACAGGTGCCTTGTATAACTGGACCATTTTTGGTGCGCCCAGTGGTGTTCCGGTTTCTACCCTCATTAAAGACAGGAATCAGGGAACAGGGCTTCCTCCCAATTATGAATTCTGTTTCGGTGATGTTACCGAGGATTTTTATGCGGGTAAGTATGACATGGCCTTCTTTATCCAGGATCCAATTACCGGATGCTTTACCAGAGATACCGCCAAAATTGATATCATCGGTGAGCCCAAGGCCAAGGTACTTTCCTTCCCTCAAGTGTGTCTGAATGATGATACCGTTGACCTGAATGATTATGTAACACTGAACGGCGTTACCAATCCAACAGGTGGAACCTGGTATGCCATTGCGCGCAATGGGGATCGTACCGATCCGGGATTGAAATCCGCAGTTTTGAAAGGTCGCTTTTTCGTTCCTGCGAGCGGCGACGGTGACTGGGAATTTAAATATGTACATCTGGCCACCGGCTGTCTGGCTACCGACAGCGGTACGCTGGTTGTGAAACCACTTCCCAAGATGACTATGCCTGCAAACATGCGCGTGTGCAGCATTGATCCTCCTATTAATCTGGCTCCCACTTTTGTATCTCCAGTAGGTGGTACCGGTTCATGGTCAGGTAAACGTCTGAGTGGTTCCGGAAACAGTGTCTTTACTCCGGGTACTAATAATTCAGCTACCGTAGAAGGCCCCTACTTCCTGGTTTATCGTTACACCGATCCTTTTGGATGTACCATCAAGGACAGCTTCCAGATTCTCGTTCAAAGCATGCCATCCCTGAGCATCCTTACACCCAAGCCGGGAAGCATTTGTGACGACCAGACACTGAACCTGAAAAGCCGCCTGCGCTGGTCCCCCGGAGTGCAGTGGACTACCACCGGCGACGGCAGTTTCAGCGCGCAGGATACCAGCAGCGTTTACACGCCCGGCGCTGCCGATAAAACTACACGCTCTGTGATGCTCAAGGTGCGCAATGTGGCGCCTACGCCTAATGTGTGCCCTGCCGTTCGCGACAGTATTCTGGTGAACATCCATCCTTATCCACAGGTTGATTTCACCGGAACTCCGCTTCAGGGCTGCGAACCATTGGTGTCTTCATTTACTTCTACAGTAAGCAATCTGCCTTCTTCAACATTGACCTATAAGTGGAATTTCGGAAATGGAGATACTTCCTCGCAGATAAATCCTGTGGGTATCATTTACCCGAAATGGGGCAAATATGCGGTAACGCTGACCGTTACCAATACCGCAGGCCCCTGTGCTACAACGGTTACCAAACCAGACTATGTAGATGTTTGGCCGGTTCCTGTGGCGCAGTTTACTTCCGACCCGCAGTATTATACCACCATCGCGCTGCCCAAGTTCCAGTTCTTTAACCAAAGCAGTATCGCCGATAAATCCCTGCTGCGCAACCTGTGGACCTTCGGTTCCGGTAAAGCGGTAGATACCAGCACACAAAGAGACCCGTTCTTCGCTTATGGCAAGGATACGGCTACCTATCTGGTAACCTTGATTGTGAGCTCCGACAAAGGTTGTAAGGATACCGCTTACCGCACGCTGAAAATCGGTCCGGATATCATTGTATTCATCCCGAATGCCTTTACTCCGGACGATGCCGGTCCAAACTTTAACAATACATTTAATGTGGTGGCTCAGAATTTCTCCAGCTTCCGAATGGTGGTATTTAACCGCTGGGGTGAGAAACTCTTTGAAACCAATGATGTAAACAAAGGCTGGGATGGAAAAGCAAATGGCGTCGGCTGTCAGCAGGATGTTTATGCCTACCTGGTGGAATTGACCAGCTACGAAGGAAAACTGTATAAGTTCCCAGGAACGGTTACACTGCTTCGTTAATAAAACATAAACCAAGTTACGGAAGGGGGGGCATAAGCTCCCCCTTCTTGTTATATTTGTGTCACATGAGGTTCATAGGCAGCATATTGCTGATATGGCTTTCTATAGCTGCAACCCAGAATTCTCTGTGGGCTTCTCATGTGTTAGGCGGAGAAATCACATACAAGAAGATTTCGGGGAATGCTTACCAGTTTCAACTTACGGTATATCGCAATTGCACAGAATGTGAGTTCAATACCCTGAACTGTCCCAGTATTCCGGATTTAGACGTGCTTGGTGCTCCGGGCACCTTGAAGGCAGGACAAAAGCTGGGTACAGTTTCCCTTACACGCGTCAGCCGCAGAGATATTTCACCGGTCTGTAATTCCATGACTTCCGCCTGCGGCAGCAATCCGGGTATTAATCTCGGTATCGAGGCCTGGGTATTCACCGGGAACTTTGACTTTTCCACGCTGCTGTCTGTTCAATGTGCTTTTCAAGTGAGCATCAGGATTGACTCCCGCACGGATGCTTGGGGAACGGCGGAATATTTCTACAATTACACCTCTGTTGATTTGTGTAACAGTATTGCGAACAACAGCGCGCAACTCAATGCACCTGCATTTTTTGTGCTTGCTGAAAATGAGCCGTTTCGGTACAATCCAATGGCCTCGGATCCCGATGGAGATTCCCTCTCCTACAGGCTTGTACCTGCGCAAAAAGGTTACGAGCGAAACCTCCTTTATCCAACCGGTATTACAGCGCGTAAACCCTTGAGCGTTTATTGTGGAGGCGGAGCCGGTTGTCCGGATAATCCTGCAGGAAATCCTCCAACAGGGTTGAGCTTCGATTCACTTAGCGGCGATCTTGCGTTTACTCCCATGTCTGCCGGCACGCGTGGTTTTATGGTGCTTGAAGTGCAGGAATGGAGAAAAATTGGCGCCGTTATGGTTCAGGTTGGCTGCATACGCCGCGATGTGCAGTTTCTTGTTCTGGCTGTGAAGAATGCCGCGCCCGGCCTTAAAATCAGTGGAGTTACTGAATGGCTCTGCGCCGGGGAAGAATCTTGCTTCGAAGTTTATGGGACAGATCCGGCCTTTTTAGGGGTTAAGGATTCGCTGAGGATGGATGCAGACGGCGACTTCACCGGATATACCTTCAAGCTGAATAATACGAAAGCGGGATCGGCAGATGCTTCGTTTTGCTGGACTCCGCAATCTGCTCAAGTACGCGATTTACCTTACAGGCTCACATTTACTGCGCGTGATCAAGCCTGTCCGATCAATCTCTATACCTATTCCAGTCTGCGCTTCCGGGTTGCCGAAAAAGTCAAAGCCACCATGGCTTTGAAACTGGATACCTGCGCCACACTCATGGCCAAGGGTACGGCTTCGCCTGCGCATAGCATGCACCAGTTCAACTGGTATTTATTTGATGCTAAAATGAATCTGGTCAACCAGGCACTCGGTTCTCAGGTGCGCTTCCGCCTTGCTCAGGGTGGGAAATACCTGCTCCGGCTCGAGTTAAAGAATGCTGTTACCTCGTGCACCAGCATAGCCGAAGACAGCATTATGGTGCCTGATTTCAGCAGACCGGAACTGTCTGTTGCTCATCCCTTGAATCTTTGTCCGGGGGCTCTGTCATCAGCATCAGCAATAGTTTCCGGAGGCACACGTCCCTTGAGGTATTTTTGGAATGATGTTCCCGGGGATTCCATTTTAAGTCTCCGCATGCCCATATCCGCCGCGCAAGGATTGCTGATTCCTGTGCGCCTGCAAGATCGGATAGGTTGCAACGCAAAGAGCGTATTGCGCATCAATCCCTTTCCTTATCTCGGAATCCAATTCCGGGATACTGCCATTTGCAGCAGTTCTGCAGCACTGCCGTTACGCATACTCACGAGCAATGGAGTGCCTCCCCTCAGTTTCCGTTTGCTTGAGGGCAAGACTGTTGTGAGCGGCGTATGGCCCAATGCGCTGTTGAATCATCAGGGGATTGCCGGGAAAAATCTGATTCAGGCATCTTATGTGGATGTTTACGGTTGTCAACGCCTTGACACAGGTCTGATGATTATTACAGAACTCCCCATTGATGGTATTTCGGCGCCGTCACCGATATGTGCCGGTATAACCATGCTCGACCTGCGTCGGGAAACCGGCTTGCGCCTCAACGGTGGCACTTGGTTTTTTAATGAAGCAGCCATAAAAGGAGATTCCCTACAGACTTCATCCTTATACGCCGGCACTTACCTTTTGCGTTACTTTTGGCAGGGTGGCGGTTGTGTGGTTGAACGCCGTGTGGATTTAACGATCAATCCTTTGCCTGCTCTGCGGATTGATTCCACATTGCCCGATGCACTTTGTGGTAACTTGATTCAGACTGTAAATCTTAAAGCCGCTCCGGCAGGCGGTACCTGGTTTGGGCCGCTGGTTTCCGGAAACGTGATGACATTGCCTCCAGGGACTGCTATCCACACAGCAATTTATCATTATCAGGAACCCATTACCGGCTGTGCGGATACCATTCAATACCGAGTGG
>JAGWYC010000102.1 GCA_018969565.1 Bacteroidota bacterium
CGCTACCAACCCGCACTACTGGAAGCACAGAATACCCGCGCCGGGATACTGGCAGCAGGATGTACATTACCGCATCAGGGCTGTATTGAACGATACCGCCGAACGTATTGACGGGAAAATGGAACTGGTGTATTTCAACAACAGTCCTGATACCCTCAGTAAGGTATATTTCCACCTGTATCAGAATGCCTTTCAACCTGAATCCTACCTGGATAAACTGTATGAATCGAATAAAGTAAAGCCGCAATGGGGCCGTTATGAATCGCAGAAACAGGGAACACGGGTAAACCAGATTGCCTGCACTCATGGAAGTGATTTGCGGCAGCAGTTCACACGACTGAACCCCTGGTACGACAATACAGTGATGGGCATGGATCTGCCCTTTGCCCTGAACCCCGGCGACAGCATGGTGTTCCGCATTGATTTCAACACCTGGTTTGACCGCGGCTCCGTACGTCGCAGGATGAAGGTGTATGATGTAGACAGCGGCTACAAACACTTCAATACGGTTCACTGGTACCCCCGCATCAGCGTGTATGACCGCAAGTTCGGCTGGGATGTACAACAACACCTGGAGCACGAATTCTACGGCGACTTCGGCACCTACGACGTGGAACTAGACTTGCCCGCACATTATGTGAACGAAGCTACCGGCACCCTGATCAACCCGGAGCAGGCTTATGCCGATGGTTTGAGGGCGAAGGCTGATATGCCCCGCTACAAAACCCCGGAGCAGGCCAAAGCGCTGCCCCTGTTGCTGGCAAATCCGCGCCAGCGCCGCATCTGGCGCTACCACGCCGAAAACGTACACGACTTCGCCTGGACGGCAGATCCTACCTACCGCATGATGGAAACCGAATGGGAAGGCGTGACCTGCGTGGCCATCGCGGAACAGCAACACGCGCCCAAATGGCAAGCCACCGCCGACTTTGTGGCGTTCGTGGTCAGCACCTATTCCCGCGATTTCGGCCGCTATGCCTATCCCAAGATGGTGGCCGCCGACGCCCGCGACGGCATGGAATATCCCATGCTCACCCTGGATGGCGGCGAATGGCCTTCCCACCAGGGCCTCATCGCCCATGAAGTGGGCCATAACTGGTTCTTCGGCATGGTAGGCAACAACGAAACCTATCGCGCCAGCCTGGATGAAGGGTTTACGCAGTTCCTCACCAGTTGGTGTATGAGGCGCTACCGCAATGAATTTAAACACCCGAACAGCATCGACGACGGAACTGTCTATGGCCGCTACCTGTACGATGCCATGGACCAGACCGACCCCATCCTGAATACCCACAGCGACGACTTCAACGGCGCCCTCGGCCACGGCGGCGGATACAGCCATGTGTACATGAAAACCGCCACCATGCTGTACAATCTGGAATATGTGCTGGGGAAGGAACGCTTCTCAGACGCCATGAAGTACTACTTCAACACCTGGAAAATCGCCCATCCCTATGTGGAAGACTTCCGGCAGGCCGTACATGAATCTACAAAGACGGACCTGGTATGGTTCTTCGACCAGTGGTTCGAAACCACCAAAACAGCGGATTACGGCATCAAAAAGGTAAAGCAAACGGCTAAGATTGCTAATGGTTTCGAATACAGCATCACCCTGAAACGCAAGGGCGAGATGGTTATGCCGGTAGATCTGCTTGTTCAGACCAAATCAGGCGACAACAAAATGGTGCTGATTCCTAATACCTATTTCCGGAAAGAATATGCGCCTTCTTATGAATCAGCGCTGATCCCTGTACAGAAGTCTGTTCCGGCGAAAGAAGTCTGGTCAGGCTGGGCCAACATCAACCGCGAATACACGCTGAAGGTGGAAACCTCCAGCCCCATCAGCAATGTCATCATTGACCCTTCCCAGCGCCTGGCCGATGTTTATCAACTCGACAATCGGCTGAAGGATCGCTGCGTGCGTCTGAAATCGCTGCGCTGGAACAAGGTGGGAGATATGCACCGCTACGTGTGGCGCATCAACCCGGATATCTGGTACAATAAAGTGGACCGCGTAAAACTGGGCATCAGCTTCTCCGGCAACTACGCCATGCGCAAGCACCGGCTGGACGGATTCTTCTGGGTGAATTCCACCGCAGCCCTGGATCCTGAATCGCCCAAACGATCCGGAAACCTGTTTTCGCTGTCGCTGGATTACAACAACCGCGTGGGAAGGCTGTTCGAATATAACCTGCGCCATGAGTGGCTCGACGGACTTCAGGTAGCCCAGGCCGGCATTTCCAAGCGCTGGGCCGGAAATACCGCCTATGCCAACTACCGCTACATGAAGCGCTGGGACATGCGTTATGTGTTCGGCGGCACGCTGCGCGACCAATATGGCACGCTACCCGGATGGTGGGATGATGCCCGCTGGGGAAGTGATCGCAATGCCAGCTTCAACTTCGGACTAAAGCACGAGTACCGCTATGTGAAAGGCACCGGACAGATTCACCTCTTCGCCCGCAGCAGCGCCCCCGGCAGCCAGGTGCAGTACAACTGGCTTGGCATGGAAGTCATCAACAGGAACAAGCTGGGTAAACTGGATCTGAACACCCGCGTTTACGGACAGTTTTCCGGGCAGATACTTCCCTACGAAAGCGCCCTGTACGCATCCGGAGCCAATCCGGAGCAGATGTGGCACGACAGCAAGTTCACCCGCGCCGACTGGCACGACAACTTCGGAAGGGCACAAAATCAGACGCTGGTATGGCAGCAGGGTGGGGGACTCAACCTGCGCGGATTTGCCAATTCACTGACCGCCCAGAATTTCGGCGACAGCACGGTTTCTCTGCTGCGCGGCAACTCCGGATTGTCGGCATCCGCTGAACTGGATATAGATCGCCTGCTGCGCTTCGCTCCCAAATTCACCCGCAACTGGCTGAAAGCCGATGTGTATCTGTTCGCAGACGCCGGAATCATGCGCGCCACCCAGGCTATGTTGAGCTACAGGCCTGTGATGATGGCGAACGCCGGCCTGGGCAGCGCCTGGACCATCAGCAACGTGTTCGGAAGACGCGGCGCGGCTCCCATCACCCTGCGTTTCGACTTGCCCTTGCTGCGCAACATCACCCCTGACGGTAAACCCTTCCTCAACAAGCGTTTCCTGGTATTCGGCATCAACCGGAGCTTTTAATTGGAATAACAGGAGCAGCAACTAAAGCCTTTCTGAACTTCCTGCTTCCCGCAAACCAAGCGCCCCGCTAATGGTTAATTGCTTATGCAGGGAAAGAATTACCTCATCGCCGGAGGCACATCCGGAATAGGCAAGGCCATCGCGGAAGCGCTGCTTGCGCAGGGCCACCGGGTATGGACTATGTCCAGGAATGGTTACACCGTGAACGGTGCAGAACATATTACCTGGGATGCTACCAATGATGCCCGTCCTTCCGGTTGGCCCGAGGTCTTGCATGGATTGGTTTATGCGCCCGGTTCCATCCACCTAAGGTCCTTTCGGGCGCTGAAGCCGGATGATTTTCTGAATGATTTCCAGGTGAACCTGCTCGGCGCGGTGCGCCTGCTTCAGGCGGCACAGCCGGCCCTACGCGCCGCCAATCAGTCATCGGTGGTATTGTTCAGCACGGTAGCCGTGGCTCAAGGCATGCCCTTTCACGCTTCCATAGCAGCTTCCAAAGGCGCGGTAGAAGGCCTGGGCCGCTCACTGGCCGCAGAATGGGCACCCAATATCAACGTGAACATCATCGCCCCGGGACTGGTAAACACTCCGCTGGCCGCGAAACTGCTGGATAGTGATGTAAAGAAGGAGAATTCTGCCAAGCGACATCCCTTAGGAAGAGTAGGCAGTCCGGAGGAGATTGCAGCCTTAGCGGTGTTCCTGCTTTCCGAGCAGGCAAGCTGGATATCCGGACAGGTGATAGGCGTGGATGGTGGTTTGAGTACGTTGCGCACCTCATGATGAAGCATTTTTCTACGGAAGCCATCGCGGCCATGGAACAGCGCTTTCGTGCGCAGTTCATCAATTCAGCGCCGGGATACAAGAACCTGTGTTTGGTAGGAACACGCAGCGCAGCCGGCGTGAACAACTTGGCCGTGTTCAACTCCTTGTTCCATGTGGGCGCCAATCCACCCTTGCTGGGTCTGGTATTCCGCCCCGACTCCGTGGACAGGCATACGCTGATGAACATCCGCGAAACAGGCTTTTACACGCTGAACCTCGTTTCGGAGGGCATGGAAGCCGCGGCACACCAGACATCGGCGCGCTATCCATCCGATGTTTCCGAATTCGATGCCGTAGGGCTAAGCCCTGTTTTTTCCGGAGCATTTCACGCGCCTGCCGTGGCGGAATCGCCCCTGCGCATGGGCATGAAGCTGGAAGAGGAAATACACGTCGCCCTGAACGGAACTTCTATCGTAATCGGAAGTATATGCTGGCTGGAATGCGCTGAACAGGCCATCGGTGAAGATGGATTTGTAGATCCGGCGCACAGTAAAGTCATCACGGTCTGCGGGCTCGATGCCTATTACAAAACTGAACTTAAAGGGCGTTACGCCTACGCTAAGCCTGATAAAAAGCCTGCTTTACTTTTGTAAATCTTCCCCTTTCCGGTGTATTGTTGAACAATTTAATATTTTGTTTAACATTTTCGAATTTAATCTTGCATCGGATTCAGGTGAACGGGAGGTTTTTCTTCCCGGGCTGAAAAGGGAATCCGGTGCAAATCCGGAACAGTACCCGCTGCTGTAAGTTCCGCGTAGCGCATCCAAAGAAGCCACTGACAGGTAAAACGTGTCGGGAAGGCCGGGTGCAGGGAACGAGTCAGAAGACCTGCCTGATTCTGTCAAATACGGCTTTCGGGAATAAAAGCACGTGGTCTTGATTCGTCAATCCACATATTCCTGTTCGTCGAAATAAGGCGCAATGATGAACAGAAAAAAATATACCCTCTGGACGACGCTGATGCTGCCGGGTTTAGTGCTTCAGGCTCAAACCGCACATCGCGATACCGGAAGTATGCTGGACCTGGTTACTGTTTCAGCAGCCAGAACCCCTGAAAAACTACAGGAAGTACCCCGCATGGTAACGGTGTTGACCGCAAAAGATATTGCTGCTTCACAAGCGCAATCCTTGGGCGAATTTCTCTCCATGCAAATGGGGGCTTCCGTGATTGGTGCTGTGCAAAACCCGGGTGCCAACCAATCCTTATTCCTGCGGGGAACCGGAAGCAATCAAACCACCATCATGTTAGATGGGTTGCGGATTTCTGATCCATCCACGCCCAATGGCGCTATTGATTTGTCCGAGTTATCTCTGGCCGATATTGAACGCATCGAAATCGTTCAGGGCGGCCACAGTGCCATGTATGGCACCGGAGCGTTGGGAGGACTGGTGAACATCATCACCAGAAAAGCCGCGCAGACTTCAGGCAGTACTGTGAACCTGACCGGAAGCGCATTCGGGCCCGGTCGCGCCATGGCTGTTTCTGCCAATACCCAACGCAGGTATAAGTCCGCATTCATCACTGCTCAGGGGCAGCATTTCCGCTCCGGCGGCATGAACAGCACCCTGCCCGATCCGAACGGCGGCTTTTCGCTCCAGGAAAAAGATGGATTCCGCAAGACCGATCTATCCCTGCGTGGCGGCTGGAATGGTAAATCTACCTCCGCATGGGTAGGATGGAGGCACAACAATCAGCAAACTGATATCGATGCCGGAGCCTTCCGCGATGATGAAAACTACCGTCTGCGCATGAAGCGGCATACCCTTCACGGCGGCGCGGAATGGAAGATAAATAAAAACTACAGCCTGAACCTGACCGGAGGCTGGAGTCGCTTGCAGCGCAATTCCGATAATGATTCATCACTGAACGGTCCGGGTGTCTATGACGGCTTCATCGGCCGCGATGTATTCAACGGCACTAATACAGGCACCGATTTATTCATCCACGGAAACCACGCCGAAGTTCAATGGACCGGTGGTTTAAGCTATTACGGTGAATCAGCCTCGGTGAATTCCTATGCCTACAGCCGTCCCTGGAGTTTTGAAAGCCGCACCAGCTACGACACGGTAGGCCTGAACAGCAGAATCCTCGCCGCCTACGGGATGGCTAACTTCTTCAGCCGGCACAGATTCTCCCTGGCCCTGAGCGGAAGAATCAGCAGGCATAACCTGTTCGGCCATGTGTGGAACGGCGCCGTCAACCCATCACTGAAGCTGGGCCGGAACAGCATGCTATACGGCAACCTCAGCAGTGGCTTCAACACGCCCTCTCTCTACCAGATGCTGGCTCCGGAGCGCTCCTTCGCCGGACTGCGCCGCGGTAACCCCGACCTGAAACCGGAACAGGGTACCACCGCAGAAATCGGATTCAAGCACAGGGCGCGCACCTGGAGCATACAGGCAGCCGTATTCCACAACAATACCAACAGGGTCATCCAGTATGTTTATGCATGGAAGGATAAACAACCGGACAGTATCAGCTTTGGGGATTACAACGGTGATACTTATATCAACAACGGCAGATCTGTACAAAACGGGATTCAGGTGGAAGGCAGTGTGGCGCTCCCCTGGAAACTACAATTGAGCGGCAATGTTTCGCTGCTGGCAGGCAAGCAATTCCTGGAAACCGGTCGTGAAAATGGAATGCTCTACCAGGCGTTCGAAAGCGGAGTATTCATGAGCCGCGACAGCGCATTGAATAAACTGTCCCGCAGGGCTTCCACAGCGAATATGATGCTCACCAGAACCCTGGGTAAAACCGGCGCTGTTTCTGTCAGGGCGCGTTCCGTTTCCCGAAAATATGATGTGAGCTATGACGGGAACCTCGGCCCCTTCGGTGCGCTTAACTATGTTCATGTTCAGTCCTACCTGTTGATGGATCTGATGTACCGCACCCAAATTGGTGATAACTGCACCCTGGGGCTGTCTGTGCAGAACCTTACCAACAGAACCTATATGGATATAGCTGGTTTCACAACCAGACCTCGCAGTTTCTCCATTAACCTGAGTTTTAAACTACCCTGAAGTATTTTCTGCCAATATGGATCCTGCTGCTGAACGCCTGCAATCAGGCAGCAATCAGCAAGTATGAAATGAAAGGAACCGCTCCGCGCTATGCCGGATTTTTCCGCTTAGGTGCCGATTCCATGCTGTACGTTGCTTCGATACAGGACAGCAATAAATTAACGGCAAGTATTCCGCAGGGTATTCTGAAACCGAGTGCGCGAGTGGTTTGCCTTTCCTCAGTAATCGTTGCCTTTCTGGATGAAT
>JAGWYC010000103.1 GCA_018969565.1 Bacteroidota bacterium
TGAGAGATTCACGTTCGTTGTTCGGTATTTGATGGAGTTATATACGGGAACTAACTCCTCTGCACTTATTACTTTAATAGTGATAAGCGGTAAGGGATAAGTGGTAAGTGCGCTTTGAGAGGTTCATGTTGATTATTCATGGAGTTACTCAGGAATTTACTCCATTGCACTTATCACTTACCACTTACCACTTATCACTTATCACTAAAAACAAAACCGCTGCTGCAAATGCAACAACGGTTTTCTTATCAGGAAGCAATATGCTCATTCCCTTCGATTGCCTCAGGGAAAGAAGCTCATATATCCTTACTTAGGTGTAGCAGGGCTTGTTGGTGCTGCAGGAGCTTTTTCTATGACACGCTCAAGCATGGGATCTGCATTCTGCGTCTTTTGCGTGTTATCCGCAGGAGCGCCGTTCCACATGGCGGCCACAAGGCTGATTACAAGAATCAGGATGGCACCGCCCCAGGTGATTTTCTCTACAATGTCGCTGGTTTTAGCTACGCCCAGGATGGAGTTGCCGGCGGAGAAATTGCTGGCGATACCGCCTCCTTTAGGGTTTTGGATCAATACAATCAGCATCAACAAGATGGCGACGATGATTCCGAGTATAAGCAGGATTTTCATATTCAGGATTGTTTTAGTTCGTTGCTGATTTTCTGAATCAGACCGGCAAAATACGGCCTTTTCTCCGGAAATTTCAATATCAGCCGTTCAAAAGCCTGTAAAGCGGCTTTCAGGTTGCCTTGTTTCCAATAGATGTGAGCGAGGGTTTCCGTTACCAGCGTATCATCCATCTGCTCGCTCTTTTTAGCCACATTCAAGGGATTGAAGAACTCCTTTTTAGGCCGGCTGATGCTGGGGTTGGTTTTCAGAAAGTTCTCTATCAGCGTATCCTTTTTCTTTTCTTTTACCATGCTGACCGGCGGCGGCGTTGCTTTGTGTCTGGGCTGCTTCAGCCAGGTATAGAAATCTTTCGGCGCATCCGTTTCCACCGATTCATCGCGGGTTTCCGGAAAATACTGTTCAATGGAATATGCCGGCAAGGATTCATGGATGTTCAAGCGCTCCACCACCGGAGTTTCTGTTTTTTCCGTTTGAACAGGCTCCATGGAAATCGGTTGAGGCACAGTTGCTTCCACGTTTAGTGTTTGCTCCTGCTCCGCCAATACAGGCACATCTTCCTGCAACGATGAAATAGTTTCAGGCTCCCGCGATAATTCCTTTTCAGGTAAAATGGGTTCTTCGGGCTGTGATTGCCTGAGCGTAGTTTCAGGTTCTATAAAAGTACGCAGCCAGGGTCTTTGCGAGGTGCGCAAAGCCGCAGCATGCAGGGTATCAGCAGCCCTGTAATCGTTTTTTTGCTTACGGGCATGAGCCAATAGCAGGAAGGGTACACTGAAATATGGAAACTGACGGCAAAGCTGTTCCAGAGAATAAACATCCGTTTCGCTGATTAGCCCCGGATTGTCGAGCAATTGGTTCAGGTAATCTTTATTCATGCCGGTTTACCAGTTAAGCGCTACCTTGTTGAATACTTGCTGTACGATCTGGTCACAAACCTTTTCAGACAAGCCCCTTTCGAGCGACTGAAAATTCTGATTGGCATCATAATCAGCAAAAAAGGAAAAGGGTTCTTCAAAGTTCAATTCAGGATGTAATGGACATTCAAACTTAACCTGAATGCCTATTTGCAGACGGTTTTGCGTGGCTGCGGCGTTATTCTGAACAGCCACCGGATCGATGCGGTAATCACGGATGGCTCCGGAAAACCGAAAGTCGCCGTCTTGAGCAACCAGATCAAGCCTTGTTTCGCCGACAAATTTGCTGCGCAGTTTTTCTGTGAATAACTGGCTGAGCTGCGGATTTACGAGGGTGGCTTCATTGGGGAAAAAGGCCACAGAGAAATTGCGTACGTCTTCGGGAATATTCACTCCGGAGAGGGAGTAGTTCTTCAAAAAACAGGAAGGCAAGCTGAAGCCAAGGGCCAGGAGCCACAAAAAGGGTTTATTCCAAGCCATATTCCTTGATTTTACGGTACAGGGTGCGTTCGCTGATACCCAGATCCTGAGCGGCCTTTTTACGACGGCCCTTGTTCTTCATCAGCGCTTTTTTAATCATTTCCAGTTCTTTATCCTCGAGGGAAAGGCTTTCCGTGGTATCGGCTTCCTCAGCTTCGACAAACTCATGTTCTTCATCTACCGGTTCCATGGGACGAATTACCGTAGGTTCGGAGCGCAAAGGCGGCACCGGAACTGCTGGCGGAGGAGTGGCAGGCACTGCAATGGGGGATGCGCTGACTGTTTCCGGGCGGCTTCCTTCCAACAAGCCAAATACCACGCGTTTCAGGTCGTTTACATCTTTGCGCAGTTCAACCAGAACCTTATAGAAAATATCGCGTTCGCTCATGCCGCTGCTGAAGTCTTCCTGCTTGCCGAGCAACATGGGCAAGGTGCTTTCCGTGGCGGGAAGGTAGCGGCTTAACACTTCCTCAGAAATCAAGGGCCCTTGTTCCAGGACGCAGATCTGCTCTGAGATATTCTTTAACTGACGCACATTCCCCGGCCAGGCATATTGTTCCAGTAAATGCTGAGCCTCGGGACTCATGGTAATCAAACTGGTATGGTGGCTTTCGGCGAAGGCGTGGGCAAAACGGCGGAAGAGCAGGTAAATATCTTCTTTGCGCTCGCTGAGGCGTGGCACGCGAATGGGCACAGTGGCGAGGCGGTAGTATAAGTCCTCACGGAATTTCCCCTGGGCGGCGCGTTCCAGCAAATCGCGGTTGGTGGCTGCCACCACGCGCACATCGGTTTTTTGTACTGAAGAGGAACCAACCTTGATGAATTCACCGGTTTCGAGAATGCGCAAGAGGCGGGCCTGGGTACCCAGCGGCAGTTCTCCAACTTCATCCAGGAAAATGGTTCCGCCGTTTACCGTTTCGAAATACCCTTTGCGTTTATCGGTAGCGCCGGTAAAGGCCCCTTTTTCGTGGCCGAATAGCTCACTGTCAATGGTTCCCTCAGGGATGGCTCCGCAGTTTACAGCGATAAAAGGTCCGTGCTTGCGGTGGCTCAGGTGGTGTATGATTTTTGAGAAGCTTTCCTTTCCTACCCCGCTTTCGCCCACAATCAACACATTCATATCCGTGGGTGCCACCTTGATGGCGGTTTCCAGGGCATTGTTCAGGCGTGGTGCATTCCCTACAATACCAAATCGCTGTTTGACGGCCTGTAATTCCATTGAACGTGCAAAAATATAACCATGCGCTGCCATTTTGGCAGCGGAATTCCATCAAATGCGTAAAATCAGGAATGAACCTGTATCAGAAGCAGTAGGTAATCCAGAGCCGGCTTATGATTCCGGGAGAAAGATTAACCGATTGATTCATGTAGGTACTTGAGTAGGGCGGATTGTCTTTCCCGCTTTGTAGATTATAGGTACTGCTCTCGTAGTTCACCCTTGTTAGGGCAGCATTGAGGGTGATGTTATTATCCAAAGAAAGCGCAATATGTTTTCCAGCCTGATATTTGAATCCTACCAGATAACCCAATCCCGGCGCTACGCTCAATCTTCCATTGGAATAACGTGTTGCATCGTTCTGAGATACCACCACATCCCTGCTTGCGCTGTAATTCAGGTTCAGACACCATAAGGTTCCCCGATAGAGGGCGAAGTTGCCGCCGAGCTGGCTGTAGCGTTCTTTGGCTACCTGAATGCCTATACGGGCATAGGCGTCAAATTCTTTCTGGTATTGTTCAGGCGCCTTTTCAAAACCCTGTTGTTGGTTATACACCGGTGTATTGCTGTAAGAAGGCATGCCGTTAAGCTCGATGCGGCGCATTTGTCCTTCTTGTTTCAGGGGTTTGCGTATGAGCAATTCCACCTGTCGGCTGAACAGCATGTTGAGGCCGTTGATACCAACTTCTTTGTTTCTGGTCTGAACCTGAGCGGAGGCGGGCAGCATAGTGCCGGCGGCCAGCGTAATGAATAAAATGTATCTCATAGTGTAAAGAAGGTTAAACTGCAATTTATATGCCTTGCAGGCAATTCTTCAATCTACTTTTAACCAACGGTCTCTCGCGGGGGCCAATACTTCGGGTTCTTCTTGCTTTACACAAAACTTAACAGGTTGAGTACCAAGGTTTTGAATTCGAATCTGCCCCTGGTCGAAGAACACCTTCACCAAATTACCGGAAACGCGCAGCGAAAAGGCACAACTGTTCCATTTTTGGGGAAGCACCGGGTTCAGGTGCAGGATTCCCTGACGAATGCGCACACCGGCAAAACCCTGCACGATACTCAGGTAACTGCCGGCCATACTGGTGATGTGTAACCCGTCCTCAGTATCGTTATTGTAGTTATCCAGATCCAGACGTGCGGTGCGCAAATACAGTTCGTAGGCCTTTCCCTTCATACCAAGTCTGGAAGCCTGTATGCTGTGGATACATGGAGAAAGAGAGCTTTCGTGCACGGTCATGGGCTCATAGAAGCTGAAGTTTCGCTCCAGTTGATCTGTGCTGAAATGGTCTTCGAAGAAATATAAGCCTTGAAGTACATCGGCCTGTTTGATGAAGCAGGAGCGGAGGATGCGATCCCAGCTCCATTTCTGATTGAGAGGAAGATGTTTGGGGTCGAGGGCAGAAACCGGCATCAGTTCTTTATCCAGAAAGCCTTCGTGCTGCACGAAAATGCCGCGCTTTGCATCTTCGGGCAGGAACATAGATGAGGCTACCTCTTTCCAATGGGGCAGTTCTGTCGCGATATCCAGCGAAGTCTTGCGGATTATTTCCGTCCGGGCAGCAGGATTGGATGCTGAAAGTTCGCCCAGGCAGCGCATGGTGAAGTTCAGGCACCATACGGCCAGGTAATTGGTGTACCAGTTGTTGTTTACGTTGTTTTCGTATTCGTTGGGGCCGGTAACACCGTGCATCACATACTGCTGCTTCATTTCGCTCCAGTGTACGCGTTGTGCCCAGAAGCGCGCTATGCCGATGAGCACTTCCAGTCCGCCTTCTTCCAGATACGAGCGGTCGCCGGTATGTTCCATGTAGGTATGGATGGCCCAGGCCATGGCACCATTGCGGTGTATTTCTTCAAAAGTGATTTCCCATTCGTTGTGACATTCCTCACCGTTCATGGTTACCATGGGAAACAAGGCAGCGCCATTATCGAAGCCGAGTTTCGCGGCGTTTTCGATGGCTTTAGGCAACTGCCGGTAACGGTATTCCAGCAGTTGGCGACTGATGGAGGCCGGAGCGGTAAGCAGGAAGAAGGGGATGCAATAGGCTTCCGTATCCCAATAGGTGCTGCCGCCGTATTTCTCACCGGTGAAACCTTTCGGACCAATGTTCAGGCGTGCATCAGCACCGGTATAGGTCTGGTTCAGGTGGAAGATGTTGAAGCGCACGGCCTGTTGTGCCGGCACATCGCCTTCAATGAGCACATCGCTGCGTTCCCAGATGGCTGCCCAGGCCTGTTCCTGTTCTTGCGCATGTGTTTCAAAAGAAACAGCGCAACGCTCTTGCAACAGGGCTTCGGCCATTTGTGCGGTATTGGCCTCAGGGTATCGGAAATTGCTGCACAGCACACTGAACTTCTCAAGCCTCAGTGAATCGCCTGAGGAAACACCGGCAGAGAACTCGTGCGCTGTTCGAGTTTCGCTGCATTGACCGGTGCCATTCAGCGGAATGTTGTTCAGGGAACAGCGATTGCGGGTGGCGGTGCTCAGTACCCAACCCAGCTTCCGGGTGCGCATGCTGAGCAGACTGTGCTCTGCGAAAACATGTGCTCCATCGGGAACCGGTTCCCAGAACAGTTCCTCGTAGTTGCTGTCCTTATTCCGCACAGCGCCTTCGTTGTACATGTGCACGCGGATGGTTCCGTTGAAGTTCAGCGGCTTCACCACGTATTCCAGGGCGGCGAAATCGGGGTGCTTCAGGCTGTAGAATCGAGTGCTCTGAACTTCTATGCGCTTGCCCTTCGGGGAAGTGGCGGTAAAAATGCGCTTGAGCAGGCCGCGCTTCATGTCGAGCTCCCTGCGGAATTGCTGTACGGTCCAGGTATTCAGGTCCAGTTCTTCACCTTCCACTTCAATGGAAAGCCCAATCCAGTTGGTGCTGTTCAACACTTTGGCGAAATACTCCGGGTAGCCGTTTTTCCACCATCCCACGCGGGTTTTGTCGGGATAATAAACGCCACCGATATAACTCCCCTGCAAGGATTTACCCGAATAGGTTTCTTCAAAATTCCCTCTTTGCCCCATGAAGCCATTGCCTATGCTGCAAGCACTTTCGGCAACTTCATTCATGGCCGGGTTGAACCCTTCTTCAACGATACTCCAGGGTTCGTGCTTAAAGTATTCGATCATTCTTACGCAATTAAGTTTTAATGATGTGGAACAAAGGATGCCAGCGAGGGTATAACCACGCGTGCGCCTTTAAGAGATTCAGGTTTTCCGATACCGATAACAGTGCATCCGGCGGCAATGGCTGCCCGTATTCCTGATGGAGCATCTTCAAAAACGATACACTCTTCCGGTTTGAGTTGCAGCAGGTGGGCTGCTTTGAGGAAGGTTTCCGGATGCGGTTTACCGTTTTCCACGATACTGCCGTCCACGATGGCGTCAAACAGGTGTTCAATGTTCAGTTTTTGCAGTACCAGCCGGGCGTTTTTACTGGCCGAGCCCAGCGCAATGCGAATGTTGTGCTCTTTAGCCCGGTTCAGGAACTGCAGCGTACCGGGGAACAGGTCGTCAGGGGTCATGCCCGCCACCATGTCCAGGTACCATTGGTTCTTGCGTTCCATGTCGCGCTGCAACAAGCTGTGGTCCGGATGGATATCGGCTTTACCCAGAATGTAGCGCAAGGACGTTTCACGGTCAACGCCTTTCAGGTTTTCGTGGTCCTGATGATCCAGGGTTACTCCGTATTCCTGAGCCAGTCGACACCAGGCTTTGAAATGAAATCCAGCCGTATCACAAATCACCCCGTCCAGGTCCAGGATGTAGCCTTTCACACTCATTAAGGGCTATTATGCGGTTACACTCCCTGATTTTTTCAGGTGGTACTGAACCAGGTTCTTCACGGGTTCCCGAGTAATTACCCCTACCTGCAGGCGGTGTATTTTACAGGCTTCGCGCAGCAAAT
>JAGWYC010000104.1 GCA_018969565.1 Bacteroidota bacterium
ACGGGAAGATGCCAGCAGCGGCCAAACCAGCAATGTGAATATGGAATATTCCACCCAGTGCTTCCTGCGCTGCGTAGAAAGCTACAATTGCAACTTTGCCCATGTCGCCATTTCCTATTCGGCGTTCAACACCATAGAAGGTTGTTTCTTCAAAGATGGATTTTCCTATGGCAGCGGCGGCAAAGCATACGGTACGGCCCTGCAGTTTGCCAGCAGCGACTGTTACATCTACAACAACGTATTCCGGCACCTGCGGCATGGAGTACTGGTTCAAACCGGCGCCAATGGCAATGTAATTTCCTACAACTACGCCCTGGAATCATATTGGACAGATGTGAGCTTGCCATCCAATTCGTCCGGAGACCTGGTGCTGCACGGAAATTATCCTTATGCCAATTTGTTTGAAGGGAATATTGTACAGAACATCATCATTGACAATTCACACGGCATTAACGGGCCTTACAACACCTTCCACCGCAACCGTGCCGAGCTGTATGGCGTATATATGAACAATGGCGCCGGAAATAGTGTCAACCTGATTGCCAATGAAGTTACCGGAACCGGATTCCTGCAAGGGCAGTTTACCCTTACCGGTACGGACCATTTTGTTTATGGCAACAACGTTAACGGAAATATCTTCGACGCAGGTACTACATCCGAGGCTGATACCAGTCTGTATGGCGCTCAAGCCGGCTTGTATTACCAAAACAACTCAGGCTGGCCTCCGGTGGGAACAATCAGCAAATTCAATACGAGGATTACAGAAAGCAAGGCACGCTATCAAATTTCAGCCCTGACCTCTTGTGCCTTTGCTCAAACGCTGGACCTGAATGAACTCCCACGCAGGCAGGAAAAGACCATTCATATTTATCCCAATCCATGTAAGGACTATATCATATTGCGTGGAATCATGCCCGGTGCCAAAGTCTGTATCCGCGACCTGAAAGGCGCTATCCTGCTGGAACCGGAGGTGAATATTGCCTCCGGAATAAACTTGGGTGCCCTCGCAAATGGACTGTACCTGTTGGAGCTCCGTCAGGGAAATGACACGCGCAGCACCCTGTTGCTGAAAGGCGAATAATATCCTTTACTGCGACTTCCTGCCCACATATATGATGGCCGGCGGCAGGTTGAGCAGGGCAAACATGGTTTTCATATTGGGGAAGTAGCGACGAACCAGTTTTAAGTCGCTTCGCGAATATTGATATTGAAGGAACAATCCGCCCGGCTTTAATACCGCTGCACTGGCCTCAAGAATCCCATGTTTCACTTCGGAAGGCATCATGGCAAGGGGCACGCTCGATACCACCACATCTACAGTACCTGGCGCAAATGACTGCAACAATTCCGTAGCGCTTTCGTGCTTCAGGGAAAAGCGTTTATCGCGGATTTGCTGCCGCAGCAATTGATAGAAAGCATCGTTGATTTCATAAGCGGCCAGACTGCTTTGGGCATTCATCTTTTTCAGGATGCTGCGGGTGAAGTTCCCGCTACCGGGACCCAATTCCACGATATTCAGTTCGCTGCGAAAATCAACCGGCAGCAACATACGGCTCACCAGAAAATGTGAACTGCCGGCTACGGCACCCACATTTCTGAAGTTGGCAAAGGCTTGCCTGATGAATCCAAAAACTGACATGAGATGAACTGAAGCAACGCGTTGAACTTGCTTAAGCGCGTGAATTTATAATTTTTCTTAATACTGCTCCTGTTGATTGGGAAAATCACCTGACTTCACATCAATGATGTAATGTCCAACAGCCTTTTTAATGTCCTCGTAAAGGTTCAGGTAACGCCTGAGGAAGCGGGGTGAGAATTCGTTGTTGATGCCCAGCATATCGTGTACAACCAGCACTTGTCCGTCCACACCACCGCCGGCACCTATGCCGATTACGGGAATGTGCAGACTGCCGGCAACTTTCGCTGCCAGGGCCGAAGGAATTTTCTCCAGGACCAGTGCGAAACATCCGGCATCCTCCAGCAGTTTTGCATCCCTTATGAGCTTTTCAGCCTCCTGATCTTCGGTGGCGCGAACATTATACGTTCCGAACTTGTAAATACTTTGCGGCGTCAGGCCCAGGTGTCCCATCACAGGAACACCGGCCGTGAGGATGCGCTTCACCCCTTCCAGCACTTCTTCGCCGCCTTCCATTTTCACGGCATGTGCGCCGCTTTCTTTCATGATTCGGATGGCGCTGTTCAGCGCCTCCTTGCTGTTCCCCTGATAGCTTCCGAAGGGAAGATCCACCACCACCAGTGCGCGGTCAGTTCCGCGAACCACCGAACCGGCATGGTAAATCATCTGATCCAGGGTAATGGGCAAAGTGGTTTCATGTCCGGCCATCACATTGCTGGCACTGTCGCCAACCAGTATCACATCTATACCGGCGTGATCAATCATGCGGGCCATGGAAAAATCGTATGCCGTTAACATGGATATCTTCTCCCCGCGTTCCTTCATCTCCTGAAGCACATGGGTGGTTACCTTTCGAATGGTTTTTTGTACGCTCATGGCTGCTCAGTCTATGATGATGGTTTCAGGTATGATGACTTTTTCCTTTTTAACTTTCTTTTCTTTTTTGGGTTTTGGAAGTTTTCCGCTGGGCAAAGGGTCCGAAGGTTTACCCGGTGTTCCGCGCTCCTGCTCCTGCAAGCGGCGTATCTCATCCGCACTTAATTGTTCCGATTGGTCCGGCCCGGTTTCTTCTTTCCGCTTCTTGCGATCGGGCTTGGGAGGCTCTTCCTGACGTTGCACTGTTTCTTTGGGTTTTTCAGAATACACGTTGTTTCCGCGCTGAAACAAATCCTGCAACATGCTGTCCTTTACTGCCAGACGTCGCTTCAACAATCGTATTTCCTCGTCTTTCTCAAAACCGGACATCCGGAAACGCTCATTCTCCTGAATCAGGCGCAGACGTTCGGCTTTCAACTCGGTGCTTTCTGATTCCAACTGACGTTTTACCTGCTCCAGCTTCTCCAACTGCTGCCGCTGTCGTGTGTTGATATTGGTGAGGTTGATAACGATGTCTCCGTTTTCGTTCTCCCTGATTTGATTTCTGAACTGCTCCAGTTCGGCAGTTTTTGCCTTGGTCGCGTCCAAATCAGTACGGTATTTATCAATTTGCCTTACCAGTTCGAAATTCCGTTTATCGGCCTCCTGCAATTTGCGCTGCGTGAGGGTGTCATTACCACGGCCCGAACCCAGCCGGCGCACTTCTGCTTCCAGCTCGGCAATGCGTTTATCTTTTTTATTGATGGTTTCCTTCAGTCGCACAATAATCTGTTGCAGGGTGAGGCTTTCCGCGGCCTGATTCTGCACATCGCTGCTCACCATAGTGAAGTTCTCATCACCCATCACCTTCACGTATTCCGCGCTCACTTTGGTTCCCGGTCCTACATAAAACCCGATTTTTCCCTGGGAAAGCTCAATTTCGGTAAAAGTGATGGCGTATTGATCGTTCAGGTATAAATCGTACACCTTTTCGTAGGTTTTCACCACAATGGTGTTTCCATCTTTGTTTAGAAAGCGCTTGGCTTTAATCCATCCTTCATTTTCGCCGCCTCCGGTCAGATTTACCGAACCATCACGGGTCATTCGGCGTACACGATACTGATATTTGTCGTTCAACTCAATGACCAGCGCTCCGCTGCCGTCGGCTTGCGCCTGAATGACCAGACCTGCCACCCGCTGCGTGCCGGGGCCTTCACGGAACACCAGACGGCTCCTTACCTCGAAATAGCCGAAGGTTTTATCTTCCGAAGGAAACACAAAAGTTCCCGTTTTGGTATTGGTGCGCTGCATGTCGAAACTGCCGTTCTGCACCAGAAAGAAATTGTCGGAATTGTAAGTCTGGGGCCACTTTTCATTGGCCAAATTAAAATCCTCGTCCCACTGTAGTTTGGGAAAATCCTTGGTTACCTGTTGGGCACCAAGCATCGAAAATTGCAGCAGGCTGAACAAGAGCAGCCGGTTTTTCTTCATATTTGCGCCGCCGAAACGGCAAAATTACGTCATTATTCCTCCACATGAACCTGTTTAAAAGACTGTTTACCGGCATATTCCTTGGAATCAGTCTGATTTTCCATGGATGCGACAATTCCATTGACATCAATGCCGACTGGAAAGAGGTGATGGTGGTTTACGGCTTGCTCAATCCTACCGACAGTGTTCACTACCTGAAAATCAACAAGGCTTTTCTGAACGAAAAGACCAGCGCTCTGGAAGCCGCTGCGGTGAGTGACTCTCTGTTCTTTGACGACTTGGAGGTACGCATTATCCGTCAGGAAGATCAGACAGTATATACCTGCCAGCCCGACAATTCCATCCCTAAAGATTCCGGGATATTCGCCTCCGACCGCAATACACTCTGGACCTTTCGCGCTAAAATCAGTCAGTTCAACACCTACAAACTGGAAATACTGCGCAAATCCAGCGGTAAAAAAGTAGAAGCCAGTACCATCATCTGTGGGCAGCCGGCAGTGTTCGCGCCCATTGCCGACACCTTCAGTACGCTCAACCTTCAACTGGAAAATATCCCCGTTATCTACAACAGCGGCCTGAATACTGCGGCTTATGACATCCGGATGGATTTCATCTACGACGAATTCCCTATTGCCGATACCACTAAAAAGACCCGCAAAACCATTACCTGGCGCCTGATTACTGACCAGCGCACCAATAATTATGGCGGTGGTGTGCGCATGACCAACATCGTCCCCAGAACCGCTTTCTTTCAATTTATCGCCAGTCAGATTAAGCAAGATGCTACCCTCCGCCGCCGGGCTAAGTATGTAGCCTTCACCTTCTATGGCGGAGCTCCTCAGTTGGTAGATTATATTTCGGTAAGCGAACCCAGCATCGGTATCGTGCAAAAACAGGCTGAATACAGCAATATCACCGGCGCTTTGGGCATTTTTTCCTCGCGCCATATCTACCGGATTCCCAAAGTCAAATTCGATCAGAACTCTCTATTGCTGCTGGTTGGCCGCCCCGAGCTGAGGCCCCTCAACTTCGTTTACTGACAAACGCCCGACAACAGGGCAGCGTTTACTCCGAAAACCAACATCCGCGCTGACAAATAGGCATGTATTCCCTTGAAATCATGGGGTTTATGTCATGATTTTGCTTTGGCACTTTGATTGAAAGTAAGGGGAAAAGGAATTAAACATGAGCAACAAAATCATTGGTATTGATCTTGGCACGACCAACAGCTGCGTGGCAGTGATGGAAGGCAATGAACCTGTGGTGATACCCAACAGTGAAGGGCGTCGCACTACACCCTCGGTGGTGGCATTCATGGACAACGGAAACGGCGAGCGTAAAGTGGGAGATCCGGCTAAGCGTCAGGCCATCATCAATCCGAAAAACACCATCATGTCCATCAAACGGTTCATGGGTGAGCGTTTTTCCAAGGTAAAAACTGAATCTGAACGCGTCCCCTACGAGGTGGTACAAGGTGAAAACGACACTCCTCGCGTGCGCATCGGCGACCGCATGTACACTCCACAGGAACTCAGCGCCATGATTCTTCAGAAAATGAAGAAAACCGCTGAAGATTACTTAGGTCATGAGATTACCCGCGCCGTTATCACAGTGCCCGCCTATTTCGACGATGCCAGCCGTCAGGCCACCAAAGAAGCCGGTGAAATCGCAGGCCTCAAGGTGGAACGTATCATCAACGAACCTACTGCTGCAGCCCTGGCTTACGGCATGGATAAGAAAAACCGCGACATGAAAATTGCGGTGTATGACTTGGGTGGCGGAACCTTTGATATTTCCGTACTCGAACTTGGAGAAGGTGTATTTGAAGTAAAGAGTACCAACGGCGATACCCACCTCGGCGGTGACGACTTCGACCAGGTAATCATTGACTGGCTGGCCGATGAGTTCAAGACCGAAGAACAAATTGATCTGCGCAAGGACCCCATGGCCCTGCAGCGCCTGAAAGAAGCCGCTGAAAAAGCAAAAATCGAGCTTTCTTCCAGCACCGAAACAGAAATCAACCTGCCCTATATCACCGCGGTGGATGGCATGCCCAAGCACCTGGTGCGCAAACTCTCCAGGTCTAAGTTTGAGCAACTGGCTGACAGCCTGATTCGCCGCACCCTGGAGCCCTGTAAAAAAGCACTCTCTGATGCCGGCATGAAGCCTTCTGATATTGATGAAGTCATTCTGGTGGGTGGTTCTACCCGTATCCCAGCCATTCAGAAGCTGGTGGAAGATTTCTTCGGAAGAGCCCCGGGCAAAGGTGTTAACCCCGATGAAGTTGTGGCCGTTGGCGCTGCTTTGCAGGGCGCTGTGCTCACCGGTGAAGTGAAAGACATCCTGCTGCTCGACGTTACCCCGCTGAGCCTGGGTATCGAAACCATGGGCAATGTGATGACCAAGATGATTGAAAGCAACACGACCATCCCTACCCGGAAAACGGAAACCTTCACCACCGCCGCCGACAATCAGCCCAGCGTGGAAATCCATGTGCTGCAAGGCGAACGTCCCATGGCCCGCGACAACAAAACCATCGGACGTTTCCACCTGGATGGAATCCCGCCGGCACCCCGCAGCGTTCCTCAGATTGAAGTGACCTTCGATATTGATGCCAACGGCATCCTGAGTGTAACTGCCAAGGACAAGGCCACCGGCAAAGAACAGAAAATCCGTATCGAAGCCAGTACCGGCCTGAGCCAGGATGAAATCGCCCGTATGAAACAGGAAGCCACAGAAAACGCTGAGGCAGACCGCCAGCGCAAGGAAGAGGCCGACAAACTCAACCAGGCTGACTCCCTTATCTTCAGCACCGAAAAACAACTTAAAGAATATGGTGACAAGATTCCGGCGGAAAAGAAAACCAACATTGAAACGGCCCTCGCAACCCTAAAAACTGCACATGAAAGCAAGGACCTGACCGCCATTGACAGCGCGGTGGAAGCACTGAATCAGGCTTGGCAGGCTGCAAGTGAGGATATGTATAAGGCAGCGCAGGAAAGCGGCAATGCCGGAAACAATGATGCCCAAAACAACAACCCCGGCAGCGGAAACGCAGGCGACAGCACGGTTCAGGATGTTGACTTTGAAGAAGTGAAATAATTGAATCCAAGAAT
>JAGWYC010000105.1 GCA_018969565.1 Bacteroidota bacterium
CACAAGGGTATGACCGTTGCGTCCATCAGAAAGACCTTCTTTTTCAGTTGCCGTAGATTTTGCCGCTCAAATCCCACATGCTGTCCAAGATGTTGAAGCGTTAAGTGAGCGATGCAACTGTGCGAGGTACGAGCCTACAGATGCACAGTAGGAAGGGTATCCAACAGGACTGAACTAGCCTTTTTACAAGACTGTAAGGCGGCTTTTTCTTATATTTGTTTCAGCAACATGCTCAATATACCGGCTCTTACCAGAAAAGATATTCAGGATTCCATTACAGAATCCCGTGCGGTATTGGACCGCCTGGGCGTGAAATCCATCGGTTTGTTTGGCTCATTTCTGCGGAATAAGGTGAAGGAAGATAGTGATGTGGACTTGTTGGTTGATTTTCACAGCGGTAAAAAGTCATTCGACAATTTTATGGAGCTGGCTTTCTATCTGGAAGATTTGTTGGGCAGAAAAGTTGAAATTGTAACACCTCAGTCACTCAGCAAACATATTGGACCCCATATTTTGAAGGAGGTAGAATTTGTCTATCAATCCTGACAGCGAGCTGCTTAAACACATGTTGGATGAAACCACATTCATCCTGAACCACACGGAAAACATAACCCGTGAGGATTATATGTCCAATAAAGTGTTGTGCCGCGCATCCATTCGAAGTTTGGAAATCATAGAAGAAGCGACAAAGAAATTAACCGATGATTTTAAAAACCGGCATTCCAAAATAGAATGGAAGAAAATTGCCGGCACCCGGGATAAATTGATTCACGACTATTATGGGATTGATTATGAAATTGTTTGGGATATTATCACTTCAAAAAACCAGGAATTACATCAATTTCTGAAAAACAACGGGGCGTAGAACACGAGCGTTCACTTTCTCCATTGCTTCAGCCTCTGACCTGTCTGTTTTCTCTGTAACGTATTACATCTGCTATCAGGAGCGTGATTTATCCCGTATTCGTGAATGTGCGAGGTACGAGCATATAGATATACTGAAATGAACTACAGGGAAGCCCAACCAGATACATGCAGCTTTTTTACATGAGCTTCAGGTTTTTTTCGCCCCTCCCATACCGGAAAGGAATTTCTGTAGGTTTCCTCATCGAGAAGGAATCTTTTGACAATCTTTTGAAGCTGCATCCGTTATGGTAGGGCAACAGCCATGAAACAAGCCGCATTTTTACTCACGTTTACCACCTTTGGTCTATATGGACAGGATAAAGCAAACATAAATCCATTGTTACAACGTCATAAGCTTCAAATCGGCCTCAATGTTTCGCCTGACCTTTGTTATCGGACACCCAGAAACAATGATGGTGATCCAATAACAGACTTGTTTATTGAATTAATCAACAAAAATGAGACTTTCAAAGCAGGTTATACCGCCGGGCTGAATTTCTGCTATAACAGGAATAACTCCTTTGGGTTTGAAACCGGTATTCAATACTCCAACAAAGGAAACCAAACAAAAATAAGGGTTCTTTATCCCCTTCAGCCTGATCCTTTTGCACCCGAGAAGGTCAGGAATGTTTACAGCTACCATTGCATTGATGTTCCATTAAAGGTGAATTATACTAAAGGTAAAAAGAAGTTTCAGTTTATATCGAGTTTGGGACTGACAACAAATATTTATATCAAACAAACGAATACGTCCTATTATTTCTACCCGGGGCGAACGGAAAAAGTAATACAGCCTGTCAGCAGTGATATCAACAGGGTAAATGTATCGGTGGCCATGAGTGTTGGCCTTAATTATCGCATGAATGAGAAGAACAGTTTGAGATTTGAACCGTCTTTCAGGCATGTTGTCATCAAGAGAAACTATGATCCGATTGGTTATTATTTATTTAGTACCGGGTTAAATATTGGTTATTATGTGCACCTCTAATTCTGAATTGTATCCTTTAAAGTAGATTCAAGGTTCAGGAAGGGTTAAGCTGGTCAAAATGCTTTCTACATTCCGGCCGCCGGGTAAATTCGTAAATGAAATTGTAGAACCTTTTATTTTACAGCCTCTTCCAACTTGGCGATGTCGAACTTTGACATTTGCATGAAGGCATAAGCGGCTTTGGGCGCCGTTTCAGGATTTGTCATGAGTTTGCCGAGAATGCTGGGCACGATCTGCCAGGAAACACCATATTTATCTTTAAGCCAGCCGCATTGCCCTGCTTGCCCTTCCTTGGTGAAATAATCCCAGTAGCAATCTATTTCTTCCTGGCTATCCACGCTAAGAACGAGTGAGATTTTTTCATTGAAATTCAGGTTGGGCATGCAATTATTCAAACACATAAATCGCTGACCTGTCATTTCGAAAACCACGGCTATCGGATTCTCGGAGATCAATTTAAAGTCGCTGAATATGCGCTGATAGTATTGTGCCATTGTTTTAGCATCGTCATGCCACAAACAGATGGAAAATTGGGTAGCCATGAATTGGTAGGACTTAACTCATTACCTGTTTAAACTGCTCTGATTCTCGAACCCGATCAGTTCATCGTAACCCAGACTCTGATTGCGGTGATACACCATCACCTGATACACATTTTCTGTTGCGGCATGGCTGCCTTCAAATACCGAAGGGTCGGGGATGCCATCACCGGTATCCACCGCGAACATATAATTGTAGTAAGCCTGTTTCAACAAGGTGTTACACTCATAGGCCCCCAGGGCGGCATTCCAGGTCATGCGCATACGATCTTTCATCTGCCAGTCGCTCAATTCGCCCCACACATAAACCTGTTGTCCGTTGGGCAGCGGTTCGCGGGTCATCAGGGTGAAATGCGTCCATACATAATCGCTCTCTGTTTGTGAAGGTCCGGTGCCATCTGCATTGCGGATGACCATGCGCCCATTATAGTCGGCGTAGAATACGTAATTGCTGTAGGCGCGGTTGGGTTCAAAGTTGACCACGACGTGCTTCTGGCCTTCCTCATCGTATTTACGTCGCACGTTGAAACTCAACTGGCGCAGGCTGCGGATGTCGAAAAAACGGAACTCATTCAGTCCCGGGAAGGTATTGCCCTGCTGATAATCGAAATTATAACTGTTTCCCATGATGAACAGCGGCTTCAGGGAAAGTGTTTTTTCCCAATTATTGTTTTGCATCACCACGGTTTTCAGGTCCTGATAGGGATTTGGAATGGCATAGCCGGGGGCTGCGGTGAACACATAATCTACCTCCTGCTGCTTGAAGCGATTTTGCACCTGCGTGGCGGGCATCACCTTGGTTTCCAGGCGTCCTTTTACTTCGAGCACCATAAGCCTGCGACTCAGCACGATATCCGCTTCGTTGAAGTTGCGGTACACCAGCAGCAGGTAGTTGCCGCTGATCTTCGGACGGGTTTGCATACCGGGAATCTGCAAACGGTAATGGGTGTATTGAATGGTGGTGCTGTTGCTGAAGAAATACTCTTCCAGATTTTCATAGCCCATGCCCTCCAGGGTCTGAAACTTGTTGATGGATGTCGGATTCCAGGAAGCATCGCAGTGAATCAGGGTATATTGGTAGAAGTCATTGGTGGGCTTCAGCTCATCAAATTCCAGGGTCATGGTTTCACCGCTTCCCAGGTTAATCATGGGTGCGTTGCCGTTGCCTGCAGTCTGGTAAAACAATACCGTGCGCACAGGATCTTCATAAATGCGGTTGGCATATTCCAGCGGTACTAAGGCAGCCTGCAGGGAAAAGGAACTACCGGCAGTAAACAGACTGCACCATAAAAAGGGCTTGAACATCGTTACAGAATTATGCAAAAATGGACAAAAACCATTCCATGAGGGTGTTTTTTTCCGCTTTATCAGGATTGCACGTGTAAAACTTTCACGGAATCAGGGGCTAAGCATACTATATTTTCGAAGAACCACCATGAGCAGTAAACCGCGCAAGGAAAACAAACCCCGAGAATCATTCGCAGGAGGGGCTTCTAAAGCTGACGAACCGGCCCCGGTAACGCGAGCAGAATGGAAAGGCATAGCCCTGCTGCAACATGAGCGTGCCCGCAGGGTGGCAGGCTTTTTCCTCGTAGTGTTGTCGTTGTTTCTCTGTATTTCCTTCGTTTCCTTCTTTTTTACCTGGAAGAGCGATCAGGACATGATGCAGTCGGGCAACTGGAGCCTGTTTAGCATCAGCAATCCCGAAGCGGCGGCAAACGCCATGGGGTTCATGGGTGCCTGGCTCAGCTATGTGTTTGTACACAAAGGCTTCGGGGCCGCCGCATTCCTTTTGCTGCCCTATATTGCCCTGTGCGGACTGAACCTCTTGAGCAATTACAAGCCATTTCCGCTGCTCACCGTATTTGTACATAGCTTGCTGGCCGCCAGTTGGCTGAGTCTGCTGTTCGGCTACCTGTTGCAGATTCCCTTTCCTTTGATGGGCGGGGCTTTCGGATATTTTGGTGTGCAATGGCTGCAGAGCTTTGGAGGCGTATTTGGCGCTTTTCTGGCCATCGGAGGCATTGCACTGGTGTACCTCATGGTATTCTTTAATTTCCGTCCATTCCCACAGCGCAGTGCAGCAATGCCACCTGTGGCACCTACGGTGGCTGCGCCCACGCCCCAGAATACCCAAAACAGAAAAACAACTCCGGTGCCTCCCGAGCCTTCCCCGTTTGAAGCACCTGAGGCCGAAATTGTGGAAGACATTCCTTCCGACCCGTTTCCGCTGATTGTGGAAGAAATGCCGGCACCGCCTCCGCTTACCGTTCCTGATATCCCCTTTACCGTTGAAGTAGAGCCTCCTGCTTCGGTGCCGCCCCCGATTGCTTCCGAAGAAGAACCCGCACCGATTCACAATGGGCTGGATACCCTGTATGACCCTACCCTCGAGCTGAGTCGCTACAAGCTGCCCACCCCTGATTTGCTCACCGACTACCAGACCGAAAAACGCGAAGTGGACGCCGTGGAACTGGAAAACAGCAAACGGCTCATCCTGGAAACGCTGAAAAACTACAATATCGGCATCTCCCAGATTAAGGCCAGCATAGGCCCGACCGTGACCTTGTACGAAATTATTCCTGCTCCGGGGGTGAAGATCTCCCGCATCAAAAGCCTGGAAGACGATATCGCCCTGAGCCTGGCAGCGCTGGGTATCCGCATCATCGCACCTATACCAGGGAAAGGTACCATCGGTATTGAAGTGCCCAACAAGCATCCTGAAATGGTGAACATGAAAAGCATGATTACCAGCAGGAAGTTCCAGGAAAGTGATTTTCAGTTACCTGTGGTACTGGGTAAAACCATTTCCAATGAAATCTATGTGGCCGACCTGGCGCGTATGCCCCACCTGCTTATGGCCGGTGCCACGGGTCAGGGTAAATCGGTCGGACTGAACGCCATCCTGGTTTCGCTTCTTTATAAAAAACATCCTTCCTATGTGAAGCTGGTACTGGTGGATCCAAAGAAAGTGGAACTCACGCTGTACAACAAAATAGAACGGCACTTCCTGGCCAAGTTGCCCGGCGATGGAGAATCCATCATCACCGACAACCAGAAGGTGATCAATACGCTTAACTCTCTGTGCATTGAGATGGATGACCGCTACAAGCTGCTGCAGGATGCGTTTGTGCGGAATATTGTAGAGTACAACGACAAGTTCCGGAGCCGCAAGCTCAACCCCAACAACGGACATCGCTTCCTGCCCTACATCGTGGTGGTAATTGACGAAGTGGCGGATTTGATGATGACGGCCGGTAAAGAAATTGAAACACCCATTGCCCGTATTGCTCAGTTGGCAAGGGCCGTGGGAATTCACCTCATTTTGGCCACCCAGCGCCCCAGCGTAAACGTGATTACCGGCATTATCAAGGCCAACTTCCCGGCGCGGATTGCCTTCCGTGTGACGAGCAAGATTGACAGCCGCACGATTCTGGACAGTAACGGTGCCGATCAGTTGATTGGTAAGGGCGATATGTTGTTCAGCGGCGGTCAGGAACTCATTCGCCTGCAATGTCCGTTTGTTGATACGCCGGAAGTAGAGCGCATCACTGAGTACATCGGCAACCAGACAGGGTTTGCAGGCGCCTATCTGCTTCCCGAGGTGAAAGAAGAAGGTGGCAGTAGCGGAGGTGCCTCTGAAGAGTTTAACCCGAATGAACGTGATGCGCTGTTTGAAGATGCCGCCCGGGTGGTAGTGCAGAACCAGGTGGGCAGTACCTCGCTCATTCAGCGCCGCCTGAAACTGGGTTATAACCGCGCAGGAAGGCTCATGGATCAACTGGAACACGCCGGAGTCGTAGGCCCGTTTGAAGGCAGCAAAGCCCGTCAGGTGCTGATCCCGGATGAATATTCATTGGAACAGTTTTTGAAATCGCTTGATCAATAGGATTTTACGAACTTTGCAGCTATTCATGAAAACCCTTTTAAAACCGTCTCTGATTATGGTGGGTATGCTTACCGCCAACCTTGGTATGGCGCAAACAGATGCCAAAGCCAATGAGCTGCTGAACAAGGTGAGCAAGAAATACCAGGCTTATTCTTCAATTAAGGCGGTATTCACAGTGACCACTGAAAATCAGGCGGATAAGAAAAAGACCACAGAAGAAGGCACTGTTTATTTGAAAGGTTCCAAGTTCCGTCTCGACTTCGGAGGACAGGAAATCTACTGCGATGGCAAAACAATGTGGACTTATGTGAAGGATGCAAACGAGGTAACTATTGAAAATTATAAGCCAAACGATAATTCCATTACGCCAAATGAAATCTTCTCCATCCACAAAAAAGGGTTCAATGGTGCGTATGAAGGACCGATTGTACGCAACAATAAAACCTATGAGGTGGTGAAATTGTCGCCCAAGGTACCCAAGAAGAATCAACTCTCCTACGTGAAGGTGGAAATTGACAAAACTACCAATCAGATTGACCGTATGCTGATGTATTATAAAAACAGCATGCTGGTAACTTATGCGGTGAAGTCCTTCACCCCGAATCAGGTCATGGCCGACGCCAGTTTCACCTTTGATGCGAAAACCAAACCGGGTGTAACGGTAGTGGATCTTCGCTAAA
>JAGWYC010000106.1 GCA_018969565.1 Bacteroidota bacterium
GCTGCCGGAAGCGGGCAACTCGACAGCAGCGAATACACACTTGCACAGCGCATCCGCGACTCAAAAACAGGCATTGGCAGGGCGCAAATCGGTAAATGGCACCTGAATAATCCTATGCCACAGGCCAACCTGAAAATGCCCCTCTTCTTCGGTTATGAACATTTCGAAGGCCCATTTATCGGTCAATTGCCCAGCTATACCAACTGGACCAAGAACACCAACGGGGTGAACAGCACGGTAACAACCTACGCCACTACCGAAGAGGTGAACAACGCCATAAGCTGGCTGCGCACTCAGGGAAGCAAACCGGTATTCCTCTGGCTGGCCTTTAACGCACCCCATTCACCATATCACTTACCACCGGCCGATTTACACAGCTACAGCAGTCTGAGCGGCACGGCACAGGATATCCGCGCACGCCCGAAAGAGTACTTCAAGGCCATGGTTCAGGCTATGGACCACGAAATAGGCCGTCTGTTCGACTCATTGCGCAGCATGAAGCGTCTGGACAGCACGGACATTATCTTCATCGGTGACAACGGCAATACCAAGCAAACAGCGCAAAACACCGATACTTCCAGGGTTAAAGGAACTATTTACGAATATGGAATTCGGGTGCCGATGATCATTTCCGGTCCTTCGGTACGGAAGCCCGGCAGAAGCTCAGCGGCCATGGTGCATGAAGTAGATCTTTTTGAAACCATACCTGCCCTGCTCGGTTTGAATAAATCGCTTCCTGCCGGAGTCATCAGCGATGGCCGTAGCCTGATGCCCATCATCAACAACGCCGGAGATTCCGTGCGGCCCTGGGTATTCAGTGAGGTTTTTCAGATACCGGCGAGCAAAGACGACGGCAAGTGTATCAAGACACGCAACTACAAACTGATGCGCTTCGACGACGGACATGAAGAGTTTTACCTGTTGTCGAAGGACCCCAATGAGCGCGACAACCTTCTTTCAAAAACACTGGATGCCACAGCCTCGCAGCAGTATCAGTATCTGTGCCGCGAACTGGAAACCCTGACCGGTGGGGCAACCAAATGCCAAAGCACCGGCCTTCAGGATGCCTCCGTACCGGGCTCCCTGCTGGTCTATCCCAATCCGGCGGGGAGACAGCTTTTTGTGAGCGGTTTAGCACCGGGAACCCTGCTGCGCATCAGCGATCTGAACGGACGTGAACTGCTGCGTGGCAGCGCTGATGGCCCTTTGTTGCTGCAAGGACTGGCGCCGGGAATTTACCTGCTTCAGGCAGGCGACAAGGTGCTGCGCGTGCAGGTAGCGGGGTGCGCGGATTAAAGTTGCTGTAAATCATTGCACTGTCGGCTGAAACGACATCATCCGGAACTCCTGATTTTCTTCGATTGGCGCAACATCAATGCGCTTCCAGCCAGTTGCTGCCGTGTCCGGATTCAACCAGCACGGGCACTTTCAACGGAAGGGCTTCTTCCATGTGCTTCAGGATGCGGGGTGTAACGCGTTCCAGTTCTCCTTTGGGCACATCAAACAGCAATTCGTCATGTACCTGCAGGATCATGCGGGTCTGGAAGCCTTCTTCTTTCAGCATTTTATGGATGCCAATCATGGCGAGCTTGATCATATCCGCCGCGGAACCCTGAATCGGCGCATTGATGGCGTTGCGTTCGGCGAATCCCCGCACGGTCATGTTCCGGCTGTTGATGTCGCGTATGTAGCGTCTGCGCCCCAACAGTGTTTCTACATATTCGTGGCTGCGCGCAAAATCCATGGTTTCATCCATGTAACGTCTGATGCCCGGAAACTCACGGAAGTAGTTGTCTATCAAATCCTTAGCGTCTTTCCTGGGAATCCCGATGCGCTGGCTCAGGCCGAAGGCGCTGATGCCGTAAATGATGCCGAAGTTCACCGTCTTCGCCTGACGACGCATTTCCTTGTCCACCTGTTCCAGCGGCACGCCGAACACTTTCGCAGCCGTGGCCGTATGGATGTCCACGCCTTGCCTGAAGGCATCCATCATGGCTTCATCGCCGCTCATGCTGGCAATCACGCGTAGCTCAATCTGGGAGTAGTCGCAACTGAGCAGGGTATGGTGTTCATCGCGGGGTATGAACGCCTTGCGCACTTCCTTGCCCAGGTCGGTGCGGATGGGAATATTCTGTAAATTCGGGTTGTTGCTGCTCAGACGTCCGGTTGCAGCTACTGCCTGATTGAAGCTGGTATGCACCCTGCCGGTCCGGGAATTGACCATCGTGGGAAGTGCGTCCACGTAGGTGCTCTTCAGCTTCTGCAACTGACGGTAGTCGAGGATTTTCTGCACGATGGGATGCGCTGAAGCCAGTCCCAGCAGCGTTTCTTCATCAGTCTGGTATTGTCCGGTCTTGGTGGTCTTGGCCTTGTCGCTCAGCTTCAGCTTGTCGAAGAGCACTTCACCTACTTGCCGCGGACTGCCAATGTTGAAGCGCACTTCAGCCAGGGAATAGATTTCCTGCTCGATATTTTTAGCATCTGCCTCCAGTTGACGGCTGTATTCATTCAGGAAGTTCGTGTCCACGCGGATGCCCTCCTGTTCCATATCGGCCAGCACCCGGATGAGCGGCACTTCTACGTCCCGAAACACCTGTTCCACCTTCCCTTCCTTCAGGTCCTTGTTCAGAACCCCGTGCAGTTGCAGGGTGATGTCGGCATCTTCCACGGCATATTCTTTCACCTTTTCCACCGGCACATCGGCCATGCTGAGCTGGTTCTTGCCCTTCTTTCCGATCAGCGTTTCAATGCTCACCGGACGATAGTGCAGGTAGTGCTCGGCCAATATGTCCATGTTATGCCGCTTGTCGGGTTCTACCAGGTAATGCGCCAGCATGGTGTCGAACAAGGGGCCCTGTACATCGATGTTGTAGCGCCGCAGGATGAGGATATCGTATTTCAGGTTCTGCCCGATTTTCAGCGCAGGACCTTCCAGTGCCGCCTTGAACAGGTGCAGCACGCGGCGGGTTTCGTCGGCATCCTTTCCGAAGGGAATATACCAGCCTTTGTGCGCCTCCATGCTGAAGGCCAGGCCTACAATGTCAGCGCTGTGGGCATCCAGGCCGGTTGTTTCCGTATCGAAGCAGAACTGTTCCGCTTGTTCCAGGCGGGCAGCCAGCGCTTTGCAGGCATCGTCGCCGGAGCAGAGTTCATAGTGGTGTTCTGTGTCTTCAATATTGTGCAACTCAGCAGGCGGGTCAGCTTCTTCGGCAGGGGTAATGCTTGCTGCGGAAGGCCCTGCGGGCGCATCGAAGAGGGAGGTTTGAAGGGAAGCCGGCTCTCGCACTTCTTCACCGCCAAACACCTTTTTCGTCAGCGTGCGGAACTCCAGTTCTTCAAATACTTCCTTCAACTCCGGGCGCACCGGGTCCACGGTAATGTCAAAATCTTCCAGTTTCACCGGCACCTGTGTATCAATGGTGGCCAGGCGGCGACTCAGGAAGGCCAGTTCCCGGTGCTGTTCAAACTTTTCCTTGAGCTTGCCCTGAAGCTGGTCAATATGGGCGTAGATGCCCTCGATGTCGCCGTATTGGGCCAGCAACTTCTGCGCGGTTTTCTCACCCACGCCGGGGATGCCGGGGATATTATCCACCTTATCACCCATCAGTCCGAGCATTTCAATCACCTGTTCCACCCGGGCAATATCCCAGCGCTTACACACTTCTGCGGGACCCATGATTTCGAACTCATTGCCCATGCGCGCGGGTTTAAAGATGAACACCTGGTCGCGCACCAGTTGCCCGAAGTCCTTGTCAGGGGTCATCATATACACCTCAAAACCCTGATCGGCGGCCTGCCAGGCCAGCGTACCGATGATGTCATCGGCCTCAAAGCCATCTTTGGTGATGATGGGTATTCCGAATCCTTCAATGATGCGGAAGATATAGGGAATACTGGCCGCCAGGTCTTCCGGCATGGCTTCGCGGTGTGCCTTGTAATGTTCGTATTCGATGTGGCGGGCTGTGGGCGCATCCGTATCAAATACTACCGCCAGATGGGTAGGTTTCTGCTTATTCAGCACATCCAGCAGCGTATTGGTGAACCCAAACATGGCGCTGGCGTTGATGCCGGTGCTGGTGATGCGCGGGTTCTGGCTGAAGGCAAAAAAAGCGCGGTAAATCAGCGCCATGCCATCCAGCAGGAATAGTTTCTTGTCAGACATGATTGGAGGGGTAAAGATAAGCCCCGGGCAGGCAAACAATATGGCCCCGACTACCAGTATTCTTCAGGATGCTGCTGCTTGAAGCGGCGCATCATCGCGATGAAATCGCTGAAAGTTGGCATCTCTGCGGCTTCCGACTCCAGACTTTCCAGCGATTCTACCTCGTGGTAGTCGTCTTCTTCTTCCCTTACCACAGAATCCAGCGCCGGCAACCCTACCCTGTTGGGAATAAAAAACACCTCGCCAATCAGCAGCGGTTCCAGCATGCTCATGGCCTGCTTCACGCCCAACTGCTCCGGATTGCCAAAATCGAAGCTGCCATAAGTCAGTTGATCGGCATCATCGCGGTACAGATAATGAAGTCGGAGTATGGGCATCATTGGAGGGGCAAGTTAGTCAGAATCAGGTTGTGCGCCTGAAGGAACAACAAAAGGCCATCCCGTAATGCTACAGGACGGCCTGTGTTTTTTGTTATTTGCTTAGGAATGGATACGTTGCCTGCGCATGGTTGGCAACACGAGGAGCAGGGCCGTGGCAAGGATTCCTGCGAACAGGAACCATAAGGGGCCTTGTCCTCCGGCAGGCGGATCCTGACGATTGTCAAAGCGGATGGGCAGCATGCCTTTCTGCTCGCCCTCGCGGATGCCGGGATCCATGCCGTCCTGTTCGTATTGTTTGTACAGGCTGATGTCCCAGCCGGTGAGGGCGCCCAGTTCCATCAGTTCCATGCGGCGACGGTTGGGCAGGCCGCTCAGGTACTTCCGGGCTTCCGGACAGCTCATGTCGCCGCCGGCAGGCCAGTTGATCACATATCGCGCCTGATAAGATTCGCGGTTGGAAGTGGTGGTGAACATCAGATCCTGCGGGAACTGCGCCCTGCCGTAGCGCACGTGCATGCGGGTGAAGAAGGCGCCGTTGCCGCCCTGAGGATTGTTCATATCCAGCCAGTTCACCCCGGCGCTGATCAGGTCGTTGTACTGCGGGGGATTGCCCACACATGGATCACACTTGATGCCCCAGTTCGGAGTTACATCCCAGGCGTATTCCGTGAATACAGCATTGCGTCCTTCGTTGGCATGCTGCCGGGCAAACAGGTCGGTATAGAAGCGGTCGAAATGTGTTTTAATGAAGGTGGGCACGGTTCTTCCGGTAACCATGCGCAGGTTGCGGTAGTTGGTGGTTTCCACGGCGCCGCTGCGGGTGATGGCGTAGATGATCAGATCCTGCTCGCCCTTGCTGTTGGCCATGCCCAAACGGATGGGCAGCATGAACTTATCGGTATTCATGCTGATCTGTATGGGCCTGAGGTATTGATAGCCGGTTTGCGCGGCAGCTTCCAGGTTTACCTTCACCACAAAGAACTTCATGCCGCTGTTGATATAGGGTTGCAGCACTTCGTTGGCCGACTCCGGAATCTTGTAACCGTTCTTAATGAGCCAAGTCTTCAGGCCATTACTTTCTTCCGCAGAAAGAATCAGGATGTCGTATTCGCCCACAGTATAACTGGCTTCAATATGAACGCCGTAATCCACTTCAGATTTATCTTCCAGATTGCTCATGGGTACATTCTTTATGCTTCTCAGGGTGCTTTTGGCAACGGTTACTTCCCTGTAACCGCAGGGTGCCGGGTCGAAGTATTCAACCAGGCGCGGCGAAGAGTAGGCGTCGAAACGATCGAACAGGCCGCGGTCCACCACGCGGATATCCTGTTCCTTTAGCACATGCGGAACAGGAACCACCATGGCAAAATCGGTGGCGGCGCCTTTAAAGTCGTTACTCATGGTAATGACGGTGCGTTGTCCGTCGCGCACCATGATCACTTCGCTCTTTTCGTTGTACAGCGAGGCGCCGGCTTTGGCTACATAAAAGCCGCAGAAGGCTTGGGATTCGCTTGCCCCGAGGGTCGTCAGCAGGGCGGGCAGCAGGAGTTTTTTCAGGTTGTTCATATAGTCTGTAATTTGGATGTTCTGTCGGGAAGCCATTGAAACCTTTCTGCCTTCCACACCCTGTCAAACAGCGGGGTGCAGAGGCACATGATGAAGAGGGCGGGCACGGGGGCGTTCTGTAGGTACATAAAGTTACCCAGCAGAAAGGTGATCAGCGCGGTGAGGGCGGCCCAGAGCATGCGCGCAGCGCGGCGGTCAGGGGTGGTCATCGGGTCGGTAATCATGAAGAAACTGAACAGCAGCAGGCTGCCGTTGGAGAAGCGGTGGAACAGATAGTCAGCGGGCCAGCCGAGATAGAAGTAATTGCGGGCTGCTTCCAGCACGAAGAGTACTGCCAGAAAGCTGAAAGCGGTATCCAACCGAGCGGAGCGGAACAGCACCATCAAGCCGGCTGCGCCGATGAAATAAATCAGCATGGCGCTGCTGCCCCATTGTCCGGGCGAAACCCAGGCTTGTTTCAGCAGTAAAACCCACACCACCAGGGCCAGGTTGGCGGGATTGAATACATGTTTCCCGCGATAGCGGATCAGAAACTTAGAGGCAATGGCCAGGCTTCCTGCTCCGGCATATACCCAGGGAGAACCTGCCCGCAGAAGCAGGGTAAGCCCCAGCGCGGTAATCATGGCGCTTTTCAGGGCATCGAGGCTCTTGCCATACAGGCGGCAGAACAGGTATTGGGTGCCCAGGCAGGAAGCCCAGAGTACCAGCGTTTGAAACCAGTCTCGGTGCCAATCCAGAAAGGCGATACCATAGCTTAGGAACAGCCCCAGGTAGAGCAGTTGGAAGTTGCGCGGATCCTGTTGGCGCAGGGCGGGTAACACGGTAGCCATGTTCCTTGATACAGGAAGCGGCTTCCGGGTAAATGGTAAACCGGAATTTTTTTCTTAT
>JAGWYC010000107.1 GCA_018969565.1 Bacteroidota bacterium
TTGGATATTTGCAATGCTGCAGAAGTACAGCGGGTGCTACATGATTTCCGGCCGGAAGTGGTGATTCATACCGCGGCCATGACCAATGTGGACGCCTGTGAAATGGACCATGCTTCCTGCGATGCACTGAATGTACACGCGGTTGAATACCTGTCGCGGGCTGCAGAGGAAATTAACGCCCGATTTATTCACCTGAGCACCGACTTTATTTTTAATGGTGAAGCCGGTCCTTATGATGAAATGGCCGCGCCCGATCCCTTGAGTTATTATGGTCATTCAAAGCTGAAAGGCGAACAAATTGTGCAATCGGCCTGTACACGCTGGGCAATTTTGCGCACCGTGCTGGTTTATGGCATTGTACATGACATGAGCCGGAGTAATATCGTTTTGTGGGCGAAGCAAGCCCTGACTGCGGGCAAACCGCTGAAGGTGGTAGATGATCAGTGGCGCACACCCACTTGGGCCGAAGATCTGGCGATGGGCTGTTACCTCGCTGAAAAACATGAGGCGCAGGGGATTTATAACATCAGTGGTGCTGATTTCATGAGTGTGTATGAGTTGGTTGGACGGGTGGCGGCATATTACGGACTGAGCATGGACCCGGTGGAACGCGTGAGCAGCAGCACCCTGAACCAGCCTGCGGTTCGTCCTCCCAAAACCGGTTTTATTCTGGATAAAGCGCGCCGTGATCTGGGCTATGCACCCCATAGCTTTGAAGAGGGCATCGCGGGAATGGACGCCATGATGGCAAACATGCAACAGCCATGATGCGCTTTCCTTTTCGGCAGGAACTGGTGCTGGAAGGCCGGAATTTGCTGTTGCGCAGCCTTCGCCGGCAACACGCCGAAGCTTTGTTCTTCATAGTGGACAGGAATCGAAATGATTTGCTACAGTCGTTCCCGATATTATGCAGTGAAGTGATTTCCACGGCGCGGGCACGTGTCTGGATTACGGAGCGGCAACGCATGCAGAAACAAGGGCAGCAACTGGTTTTCAGCCTTATATCAAGAGATGATGGCGCCATGGTTGGCTACCTCGCTGCGGTGCATATAGAACACAGGGTTCCCAAATGCGAGCTTGCCTATTTTATGGATGCGGCCTATCGGGGTCGCGGATACATGAAAGAAGCGCTGGAGCTGCTGTTGGACTTGCTTTTTGAAGGCTTGAATTTCAAAAAGGTGTTATGCAGGGTGGCTCCTGAAAATGAACCCAGTCTGCGGCTGCTGGAGGGTCTTGGTTTTGAGCGGGAAGGGCTGATTCGCAACGATTTTCGCAGCGGCCAGGGTCAAATCGGGGATTGCGTGTACCTCGGCAAATTACCTGCTTAGGATTTTAGTATAGAAAGCGCTTCAGCGTGGCACTGTGCAGCTTGCTGCCTCCTCCTCCTTTAGGACCGTAAAGACTGTCGCGGATAAAGCGCAGGGCGATGGTCATCTGGTTTTCTACTGTTTTTGCAGAGATATCCATGAGCTCCGCAATTTCTTTATAGCTAAGCTGTTCCAGTCGGCTGAGCAGGAATATCTGCCGGCATCGAGGCGGAAGTTTCTCCACTACTTCGAAGATGATGCGTTCGGTTTCTTCAGCATTCATTTGTTCGCTGAAGTTAAACGGCTCTGCCGCCGGCGGCAGGCTATCGTCGAGGTCGGTCCAGGGCAGGGAAGGTCGCTTGAGCTGGTTCAGGCAGCGGTTCTTTACAGCGCGAAAAAGGTAGTTCTTCAAACCCTGGTCCAGGCTCAGGAATTCCCTCTTTTCCCAAACCGCCAGAAAGACATCATGCACAATTTCTGCGGCATCCGCCGGATTTTTCAGAATGCCCGAAGCGAAGTGCTGAAGGCCGGGCTGAAACCTGCGATACAGGCTTTCCAGCGCAGCTTGTTCCCTCGGGGATTCATGTTTGTTCACGGGCTTATCTGTTGACTGATGCCGATATCAATTGGCGTCGCTGAGGAACTGTATGCGCATCAGTTGAAGTTCTTCAAGAGTGTATTCTCCGTCAAAGTGTTTCAGGGCCAGTTCAAGGTTGTCTTCTTCGGTGCTGCGCAGGAAGTTGAATATCTCCTCCTGTAGTTCCTCATCCAGAAACTGATTGATGAAATAACGAATATCCAGCCTGGTGCCAGAACTTACAATCAGTTCCAGTTCAGAAACCAGTTCGTGAAACTCCATGCCGAGGCTGTTGGATATATCCAGCAGGTCGTTTTTCTTATCAATGTTCTGGATGATGGCCACTTTTTTACCTGATTTCTCGCCGGTGGTTTTCAGCACGATATCCTGAGGACGTTCAATGCCGTTTTCCTTCACATAATTGCTGATATACTCCACAAATGGCTCGCCGAACTTCTGTGCCTTGTTGCGGCTAACGCCATTGATGTTACACAGTTCCTCGAGTGTGATGGGATATTTAGTAGCCATGTCTTCCAGACTGGGGTCCTGGAATACCACATAAGGGGGCTGCCCTTTTTCTTTAGCTACGGTTCGGCGAATGTCTTTCAGGTGGGTAAACAGCACCTCGTCGCAGATGCTCTCCAGTTTGAAGTTTTCATAATCTTCTTCAGAGACACTTTCAAACTCAGTATCTACAGCCATTTCCAGTGGTGAAGGCTTTTTGATGTAGGCTTCACCCTCAGGAGCCAGACTCATGAGGCCGTATTTTTCTATGTTCTTATTGAGGAAGCGGTTTACCAGCGCGAGACGCACAATACTCTTCCAGAACATTTTATCCTTATCGCGGCCAATACCAAATTCCTTCATTTGGTCGTGGCCGTAATCTTTGATGGAATCTATTTTCTTTCCGCAAAGGAAGTTCACGATGTGATTCATGTGGAATTCCCCGTTGAGCTGTTGTATGGCCTTCAACGCCATGCGCATTTCCTCGCTCACATCATGTTTTGGCTTCGGATGGCGGCAGTTATCGCACATACTCATGCAATCCTCTTCCTTGAACGACTCGCCGAAATAATGCAGCAGCAGTTTCCTGCGGCATTGTGCTGATTCAGCAAAGGCAGCGGTTTCTGCAATGAGCAGGCCGCCGATTTCCTGTTCAGCAACCGGTTTGTCCTTCATGAACTTCTCGAGTTTCTCGATATCGTTCGGGTTGTAGAACAATATGCAATCGCCTTCCATGCCATCGCGACCGCCGCGTCCGGTTTCCTGATAATAACCTTCCAGACTTTTCGGCACGTCGTAGTGAATCACGAAGCGCACGTCCGGCTTGTCTATACCCATACCGAAGGCAATGGTAGCCACAATAACATCGGCTTCTTCCATCAGAAACTTGTCCTGGTGGGCGGCACGGGTCTTGGCATCCAGGCCGGCATGGTAGGGCAGGGCGCGGATGTCATTCACCTGCAACATTTCAGCTATTTCTTCCACTTTCTTCCGGCTCAGGCAATAAATAATGCCGGAGCGGCGTGGTCTGCTTTTGATGTAGGAGATGATTTCCTTGTGTACAACATCCTTACGGCCTTTGGGGCGCACTTCATAATACAGGTTGGACCTGTTAAAGGAAGATTTGAACAGCGCTGCATCCATCATGCCCAGATTCTTCTGAATATCCAGTTGAACTTTGGGCGTGGCCGTGGCTGTAAGAGCCATAACCGGAACATCATCAATGGCTTTTACCATTTGCTTGATGCGGCGGTATTCAGGCCTGAAGTCATGTCCCCATTCGCTGATACAATGCGCTTCATCCACGGCGACAAAGGATATATTGGCCTGCTTAAGCAGTTCAATGGTTTCGTCCTTTTTCAGTGTTTCAGGTGCAACGTACAACAGTTTGGTATTTCCTGACAGCAGGTCTTCCACCACCGTATTCATTTCACTCTTTGACAGCGTGCTGTTGAGGAAGTGGGCCAGTGAGCTGCTGTTGGCAAAGCCCCTGATGTTGTCCACCTGATTTTTCATCAGCGCGATGAGCGGAGAAATGACAATGGCGGTGCCGGGCAGCATCACCGCCGGCAACTGATAGCAAAGGGATTTTCCGGCACCGGTGGGCATAATTACAAAACAGTCTTCACCCCGAAGAATGCTGTTGATTACTGCTTCCTGATTGCCTTTAAATCCATCAAATCCGAAGAATTCTTTTAAAGCTTTTTTTGCGTCTAAAGTTTCAGCACGAGACGTGGTCACCATAATTTCCTAAAGATGGTTTAAAATTAACACAAAAAGCATCAAAAATGCTTTAGCTGAAATAAAATAATTTCGCAGGTTCATTCCAATGTTGACTCCCGAAAACCGGAACAGAATTCTGTCCTATGCGCACGAAGCATTCAGCATAGAGCTGGCTTCCCTTGCTGCCATGCCCGAGCGGCTTGACGACGCCTTCGCCACTGCGGTGGATTGGATGCTCGGCACTTCGGGCAGGGTGGTATTCACCGGTATCGGTAAAAGTGCCATCATTGCCCAGAAGATTGTGGCTACCATGAACAGCACGGGTACTCCGGCCCTGTTCATGCACGCAGCCGATGCCATTCACGGTGATTTAGGGATGATTCAGCCCGCTGATGTGCTGGTGGCTATTTCAAAAAGTGGTAACACTCCGGAAATAAAAGTGTTGGTGCCACTATTGAAACGTCAGGGCAACCGCCTGATTGCCATGGTGGGAAACCTGAACAGCGAACTGGCGCATGCGGCTGATTTGATACTGGATACCACGGTGGAACGCGAGGCTTGTCCGCATAATCTGGCGCCTACGAGCAGTACCACGGCCCAGTTGCTGATGGGTGATGCGCTGGCTGTGGCCCTGTTGCGCATGAAGGAGTTTAGCAGTGAAGACTTTTCAAAGTATCATCCCGGAGGAGCGCTCGGTAAGCAACTCTATCTGCGTGCTGGGCAGCTTGCGCGGCAGCATGAGGCGCCCCGTGTGGCTGAGGATGCTCCTCTAAAAGAGGTTATTGCTGAAATTTCCGGCAGACGTTTGGGCGCTACCGCCGTGTTGGATGCATCCGGTGCGCTCGCGGGAATCATCACCGATGGCGATATCCGGCGCATGCTGGAACAGCGCAGCGATATTGCGGGCATTCAGGCTTCTGATATTATGAATCCTAATCCCAGGACGGTGGATGGCCACGTATTGGCTGTTCAATTGGTTTCGCTGATGCAGGACCTGAAAATTTCTCAGATTGTCGTAACAGATGCAGGGAAATATGCGGGCATGGTGCATATTCACGACTTGAACAGAGAGGGTTTGCTGTAAGGTTGCCGTGATGGATAAAAAGAACGCATACGTAGTCATTATGGCCGGTGGTATCGGCAGCAGGTTCTGGCCACTGAGTAAAAGAAGCCAGCCCAAGCAATTCATAGATTTCATGGGTACCGGCAAATCGCTCATCAGGCATACCTATGAACGTTTTGCGCGCGCGTTTGATGCGGCCAATATCTATGTAGTTACCAACAGGGAATATGCGGCTCAGGTGCGTGAGCATATTCCTGAGCTCGGTGCGGAACAGATTCTTGAAGAACCGTCTTCAAAAAATACGGCGCCCTGCGTGGCCTTTGCCAGTTATCATATTTACTCTAAAAATCCTGAAGCCGTATGCGTGGTAGCGCCCAGTGATCACTTAATTCTGGATGAAACCAGGTTCTTGGAACACATCGCAGAGGCATTAAACTTCGCGGCGGGAAGCCATGTTATGTGTACTCTGGGTATAACACCCACAAGACCTGATACCGGTTACGGGTATATTCAATACAATACCGTTCCTGCGGCAGGTAAGTTCCATAAGGTGCGTCTGTTTACAGAAAAGCCATCAGCAGAAATTGCGCAAACCTTTGTGGATAGTGGTGAATTCCTGTGGAACTCCGGCATTTTTATCTGGAAGGCGGCCAGCATCATCAAAGAATTTGAACAACATCTGGAAGATGTTGCAGAGCATTTCCGAGCCTTGGGTGAGCCTGATGCCGGATTTCCTACCGCCGAGCAAATGGATCAGATTTACAGCTTAACGCGCAGTATCAGCATTGATTACGGAATCCTGGAACAATCTGAACATGTTTATGTAATGCCTGCATCCTTTGGCTGGAGCGACCTGGGAACCTGGAAATCACTGCACGACATCAGCCCTAAAAACGAATTCAATACTTCCGTAATCGGGAAGAAAGTCATGACCTATGAATCTGCAGATTCGCTGGTGTTTAACAATTCCGGCAGGCTTATCGTGCTGAAAGGCGTGAACAACCTGGTAGTGGTGGATAGCGGCGATGTGGTACTCATTCTCGACAAGGACCATGAGCAGGAAATCAGGCAGGTTGTTGCCGATGTGCGCGATGCGTACAAAGAGAAGTATTCCTGATGCTGGCGAAGCGCGGGAAAGCGAATTAATCCCGGCTCGCTTCGAGGTAGTAAAGCACCTTTCCGTTCTTATTGAACAGATACATCTTGTTCTTCTTCACACCATACGAGGTGATTTGCCTCAGGTCTCCGGCAATCAGGCTGTCATTGGGTCCACAGGCGTTCAGGCTGTATTTTACTTTTGGAATATACAGTTTGCGCACGCCCGGAACGGAATATTTGGCAAAGAGTACATTGCAACCGGTATTGCCGCGCAGCGTTGAATCTACGGGGTTGAAAACCAGATAAGGCTTTCCTGCACTGAGCACAGGCATCACAATGGGTTTTCCGTTATATTTTTCAATATACCAGATAGTGGGCACAGGCGTGGCGTTGATAACTTCGGAATAGGAGTTACATGAAGCCAAAGCAAGAACAAACAAACCAAGAGCCAGAAATTGTTTCATCGTGTGGGCAATTTAGTCAATTTCCCGTTAATTGGATTTTAAGGAGCAATTGGTTTCTGATAAAACGCTAAAGTCAGTGCTTTAATCCAGCTTGCGCTTCACCTGCTCGAGCTTATATACTTCCAGATAATCACCTACTTCAATATCATTGAAATGATTTACCTGCAAGCCGCATTCGTATCCTTTCAGCACTTCCTTCACATCGTCTTTGAAACGTTTCAATGAAGAAAG
>JAGWYC010000108.1 GCA_018969565.1 Bacteroidota bacterium
CTTCATGGCTGATCATGGCAGGGAACAGCTTTTGGGCGGCAATGCTGTTGCTTACCTGCCCGGAATCAATCAGCGCAATCAGGTCGGCAATGCGTTTTCCGCTCAGCGGGAAGTCATCGATGCTGATGGCATGTTCATTGAGGTGCCCGCGGATATGCACGGTGACCCAGTTGGCGGCGGCCTTGTAGTTGGAAGTGTGTTTCACTACTTCCAGAAAGTACGCAGCGGTGGCCTTGTCGTCGGTGAGCACTCCGGCATCGTATTCGCTTAGACCCAGCTCAGTGGTGAATCGGTTGAACAGGGTTTCGGGAAGTTCCGGCATCAGTTTATGCACGGCTGCTATATACTGGTCGCTGAGGATCAGCGGTGGCAGATCTGGTTCGGGGAAGTAGCGGTAATCATTGACCATTTCCTTGCTGCGCATGGAAAAGGTGGTACCGCTCAGCGCATTGAAGCCGCGGGTTTCCCCGGCAACAGTTCCCCCGGATTCAAGAATGCCGCGCTGGCGTTCTATTTCGTGGTCAATGGCCCGGCGCACATTGGAAATGGAGTTCATGTTCTTGACTTCTACCTTGGTGCCGAATGTGCTGCTGCCCACGGGGCGTATGGAAACGTTGGCATCACAGCGCAGGCTTCCTTCTTCCATATTGCCATCGCAGATATCGAGGTAGCGCACCAGACGCCTGATTTCCGTAACAAAGGCATAAGCCTCCTCACCGCTGCGGATATCCGGGGCTGTTACCACCTCAATCAGGGGTGTTCCGGCGCGGTTATAATCAATCAAACTGTCGCGGGGATCCTGATCGTGCATGCTTTTTCCTGTATCCTCTTCCATGTGGATGCGGATAAGCTGAATGGTTTTACGGCTGCCATCCTTCAGGCGAATATTCACACCACCACCTTCACAAATGGGGGTGTTGAACTGGGTAATCTGATACCCTTTCGGCAGATCGGCGTAGAAATAGTTTTTTCGGGAGTAGTGATTTTCACGGGTGATATTGCAACCCAGCGCCAGTCCCATTTTGAGGGCGTACTCTACGGCGCTGCGGTTGTGGCGCGGTAATGTGCCGGGGTGACCCAGGCTGACAGGACTTACCTGAGTATTGGGCAACGCGCCGTAGGCAGTACTGTCTGCACAAAATGCTTTGCTTTGGGTGAGCAGTTGGACGTGTATTTCCAGGCCAATCACTGCCTCATATGCTACGCTCATGAATTGCAAATATATAATGATGTATCCTGCTGCGCTTGGTTGAGTTCACAGGCAGTATCTTTGAATCAAGGCAGCCCGATCTGTCGCTCTGTAATCTCGGTTACAGAGAGGAAAGTCCGGGCAACACAGAGTATCCCGCCCCGTGAAAGCGGGGGCACAGGATTGGCGCAAGCCGCCTGTGACGGAAAGTGCCACAGAAAACATACCGCCGGTTGGCTTTCGGGTCTTCAGGTAAGGGTGAAATCGCGAGGTAAGGGCTCACGCTCCGGTTCGGTAACGGCCGGTGAGGTAAACCCCGGGAGTTGAAAGGCCAAATATACCCCTCACCGAGGGTTACTCGCCCGAGTAGTTCCGGTGCAAGCCGGAATGATGGGGGGGAGGGTAGGCCGAACGTCCACGTCCTTCGGGGCGGGCCAGATAAATGACAGATGCACCTCCGGGTGTAACAGAATCCGGCTTATTGGGCTGCCTTTTTTTCTTTCTCTTGCTGCTGAAGGCTACATTCGTATGCGTATGGCAAGGGTGTATATAATCATTGGCTTATTGCTGTTTCCACTTTCAGCAGTTTATGCAGAAGACAAAACCCAGGAAGATGACATCAAACGGCGGCTCTCGGTTTGCCGTGATGACTCTTGCCGGTCAGATGTGAATCTGGATGCAGCCGCTTATTTCAGCAATCCCCAGAATCTGAATCTAGACAAGGCGCTACAATATGCTCAGGAAGGTACCAGGATTGCGGAAGCAGTCAAGTACCGGCATGGTATGGCGATGGGTTATGCACTGTTGGCTAAAATCTACAAGGCTAAAAAGGATGTTCCCAACTATCTGCGTTATGGACGCAAAGCCTTGCAATATGGAATTACCGGTGTTGGCGACCGACAGACCGGGAATTCGCCTTCCGGTTCAAATATGTCTCCTCCCGGGTCCGCTCCTGCGGCACAAGACGGCCGACGGATTGACGATCTGGAGCGCCGCAATCAGCTAACGCAGGAAGAGCTTGCCAAACAACGGGCGGCCATGGAGGCGCAGCAGCAGAATCAGGAAATGCTAAGGCGTGAACTGGAAGATCTTAATTCGGGAAAGTTGCAGACGGAACTGGCGCTATTGGCCAAGGACAGCCTGCTGTCATTAAAAGATACCGAACTTCTTCTTGCAACTTTACAGGCTCAAACTCAGGCTGCCGAACTCAGAGCGCTCACGAAAGACAATGAACTGAAGGAACTCACCCTGAAAAAACACAAGGAGCAGTCCCGGCTTTACAGCATCATTGCCATTCTGGGTGTAGGGATCTCCTGGATTATGATTATCATGTATTTCACGAACAGAAGGCATGCCCGGAAACTCGCCAAAGAAAAAGACAGGTCAGATGCCTTGCTGCTCAATATCCTGCCGCATGAAATAGCCACGGAATTAAAGAATACGGGAAAGGCCCGCGCCCGACGATATGAGAATGTTACCGTGATGTTTACCGACTTCAGGAACTTCAGCGTGATCAGTAAGAATATGTCGCCGGAAGACCTGGTGAAAGAGATTGACGATTGTTACTCGGAGTTTGACAACATCATAAACCGGCATGGTCTTGAGAAGATTAAAACCATAGGCGACTCGTATATGTGCGCGGGTGGCCTCCCACACGAGTCAGAGGACCATGCCTTGCGTGTGGTGCGTGCTGCTCTGGATATTCAGGAATTCGTTACACGTCACATGAGGGAAAGAGCCTCAATGGGGCTTCCGGCATTTGATATCCGTATTGGCGTGCATTCAGGACCTGTAGTTGCCGGAATTGTGGGCAGCAAGAAGTTCGCCTATGATATCTGGGGTGATACGGTCAACACCGCTTCCAGAATGGAAAGCAGCGGAGTCCCCGGGAAAGTGAATATTTCGGAGTTTACGGTTGAACAGCTCAGCGATAATTTCCGACTGGAGCATCGCGGGAAAATACCGGTGAAAAATCTTGGAGAGATGAATCAGTATTTTGTGGAACGCAAAGAATGAATGACGGAATTTATGCCCCAAAGAAAAAGCCCCTGAAAAGGGGCTTTTTCTTTATGTGTCAGTTCAGAATCTCAGTAGCGGTAATGCTCCGGCTTATAAGGGCCTTCCATGGGAACGCCGATGTATTCAGCCTGGTCGTTCCGCAGAACGGTAAGCTCGGCACCTACGTGTTCCAGGTGCAGTCGGGCAACCATTTCGTCGAGGTGCTTGGGCAGCACATAAACCTTGTTCTCGTATTTACCGTGGTTGTTCCAGAGTTCCATCTGAGCCAGAGTCTGGTTTGTGAAGGAATTGGACATCACAAAGGAAGGATGTCCCATAGCGCAACCTAAGTTCACCAGACGGCCTTCTGCCAGCACGATGATTTCTTTTCCGTCCACATTATACACATCAACCTGAGGCTTGATGGTGTATTTGCTGCTTCCGTAATTGCTGTTCAGCCAGGCAATGTCAATCTCGTTGTCGAAGTGACCAATGTTACAAACGATGGCTTTGTCGCGCATGTTCTTGAAGTGCTCTCCACGAACAATACCGCAGTTGCCGGTGGCGGTAACCACGATGTTGGCTTCCGCCAGGGCTGATTCCAGTGTTTTTACCTCGTAACCGTCCATGGCAGCCTGAAGGGCGCAGATGGGGTCAATCTCGGTAACAATCACACGGGTACCGGCGCCGCGCAATGAATCAGCGCTGCCTTTTCCTACATCACCGTATCCGCAAACAACGGCAACTTTGCCGGCCAACATCACATCGGTAGCACGACGGATAGCATCCACCAGACTTTCGCGGCATCCGTATTTGTTGTCGAATTTGCTCTTGGTAACGCTGTCATTCACATTGATTGCGGGCATGGGAAGCGTTCCAATCTTCTGGCGATCGTACAAGCGCTTCACGCCGGTAGTAGTTTCTTCTGAAATACCTTTAATGTGTTTCGCCAGGTCGGGGTATTTATCCAGAACGATATTGGTGAGGTCACCACCATCATCCAGAATCATATTCAGAGGGCGGTTGGTATCACCGAAATACAAGGTTTGTTCAATGCACCAGTCATACTCTTCCTCGTTCATACCTTTCCAGGCAAATACCGGAATACCGGCGGCCGCAATGGCAGCAGCAGCATGATCCTGAGTAGAGAAGATGTTGCAGGAGCTCCAGCGGACTTCTGCGCCGAGGTCAGCCAAGGTTTCAATCAGCACAGCAGTCTGGATGGTCATGTGCAGGCATCCTGCAATTCTGGCACCTTTCAGGGGCTGTTCAGCCTTGTATTTGTTGCGAATGGCCATCAGACCGGGCATTTCAGCCTCAGCCAGACGAATTTCTTTTCTGCCCCACTCAGCAAGAGTAATGTCTTTTACTTTGTAAGGAAGTGACATAGTTTCAGTTGACATCTGTTAAAATTTGTGCAAAAATAGACTGAAAATCACTGAGTTAAAAGCGGTACGACCTTTGTCGTTTACTTTGCACCTAAATAAAATAACTTATGCCCTATCCTGAAATGCTCGTTGCTCCGATGCGGGCTGAGCTGACCTCTAACGGTTTTGTGGAGTTGAAGACTCCCGAAGAAGTTGCACAGGCGTTGAATGAAAAAGAAGGCACCACGCTGGTGATGGTGAACTCCGTTTGCGGATGCGCCGCAGGCAGTGCGCGCCCGGGTGTGCTGCGTTCTATCAGTGGAACTAAAAAGCCGGATCGTTTGCTTACGGTATTTGCCGGTCAAGATCTTGAAGCTACCAACAAGGCCCGTGAGTTTTTTGCGCCTTACCCTCCGTCATCTCCGGCTATCGCGCTGTTTCGCAATGGAGAACTGGTTCACTTTGTGGAAAGACACCATATTGAAGGCAGAACAGCCGACATGATTGCAGCAAACCTGGAACAGGCTTACGAATCATTTTGCTGATTCTAAGGGTCAGCGATGGCCTTGAATCAAAAGCGCTATTAAAAGAAAAACCCACCTCAGCGGTGGGTTTTTCTTTTAAGGATTTATGCACGCAAATCAACGTTTGCGCTTGGTCTTCTTGTCAATACCACTGGAGGGCAGACCATTGTATTTCTTCTTGCTGTTACCCACAGGAGCACCCACACGCACCATGGCGCAACGGAAGCCCAGAGTAGAAAGGCTTTGTTTTTCGTCCAGGTATCTGCGTGTTCCGGGAGATGCCCAGTACAGGCGATCGAACCAGGAAGCTCCTTTAAATACACGGGCTTTATTGTCCACCAGAGTAGTAGCACCATACTCATAGAAATAATCATCGTTGGCGTTGGCACCGGGTTCATCTTTAAACCCAATGTTGTCGGCAACTTTATAATTTCTGCGGTTGATGTTTTCCTGAAGTTCTACATTCCTGAAGCGCAGACGGCCAAGGCTGTCTTTGTCTTCGATTTCACCATACTGGTTCAGTTGAACGGTCTTGTACACGTTTCCGCGGAAGGGCATGAACTGGTCCATGTCTTCGAGTGAAAGCGGGCGGTACACATCCATAACCCATTCTGCTACGTTGCCGGCCATGTTATACAGACCGTAATCGTTTGGCCAGTAGGAATAAACCGGGGTAGGTACAAAACCTGCGTCATTCAATTGACCGCCGGCAATACCACCGAGGTCGCCTTTGCCTACCATGGCGTTCATGACAATCTTTCCGCGGTCGCGCTCTTTGCCGTCTTTCACACGCACTGTGTAATCATTCCAGGGATAGATTTTCTTTACGTCAATGTTGTTGGCAACGGTATTGCCAATGTTGGCCTGAGCAGCATATTCCCATTCAGCTTCTGTAGGAAGTCTGTAATCGGGAAGCAGAATGCCGTCTTCGGTGCTTACGCGTTCGCGCACACCTTTTTTCTTGGTGTAATCGCGGGGCAGGTGTTTGCCTTTTTTCGCGAAGTTGAACTGACCGGCCAGGTATGAACGGGTATTGAAGTTGTTGTCATTGTTTCCATCTGACATTACATCGAACTTCACAATGCCTTCGCGGTCCAGAATCATTTCGTTTACACGGTCAGTACGCCATGCGGCGAAATCACTTGCCTGAACCCAGTTTACGCCAACTACGGGATAGTCTTTGTATGCAGGGTGACGGAAGTAGTATTCTACAAAAGGTTCATTGTAGGCCAGTTTGCTTCTCCAGCACAAAGTATCCGGAAGGGCGTTGCGATACACTTCAGGATATTCGCTGAATACGCGCATCACCCAGTAGAGGTATTCGCGGTAATGCAGGTTGCTGACTTCCGTTTCGTCCATGTAGAAAGAGTTCACGGTAACCTTCCTTTCAACGGAATTGTTATCAGCGGTCATATCCTGTTCGGTGGAGCCCATGGTGAAAGAACCACCTTCAATAAGCACCAGACCAGGACCGGTTTCCTGACCTTTATATTTAGGGTTGTAGAAACCACCCCATTTCGGGTCGTTGTAACCACGGCCGGTGACAGCGCTTTTTTGCTTTTTCTGGCAGGCTGTGAAGAGCAGGCCAGAGGCGGCAAAAAGTGTGAGCAGAGATCGAAGTGTCATATTCATGCTGCGTTGCAGTCTTTTTTGTTCTGTTGGAAACGTTCGTTTTTTTTGAAAATTGTGCAATTATAAAGGTTTTTCCCTTGTAGATATCAGAATTCAGGACAACGCAAGGGGCGGAAAGGTCTGCGTCCGGGAGGTACGCACCATT
>JAGWYC010000109.1 GCA_018969565.1 Bacteroidota bacterium
GTAAAACTTTGGTCCGATTCCATCCTGCCCTGTGAGAAACCGGCCAACATGCGTGTGCGAGTGGTGGTACTCGGTCCGGATACCACGGCCACGGAAGACAAGTTTCAGGTGTTGTTTCCTAAAGGAATGCTGTATGATACTGCTTCTTTGAAGAACATCCGCAACGGACCCAAGTCGGTTAGTATCAAAAACGTAAATGGCGCTCAGGCTGTTGAATGGTCATTGCCCAGTAGTGTGAGGCCGGGTGATTCTATAGAGTTTGCCTTTAAATACAATACAGATGGCTACTATTTCGGTTGCGGGCCTTTTGACCTGTATGGACAATCGGTGGTGCGTCAGGAAGTGGTTTGTGTGAAGGATAATTCAAAATGTAAAATCAATGTCATTACAGGCAGCACGAACATTCAGCCACCGCTTTCCAAAGGGCAACTTAGTTTCTCTTTAGGAAGCATCAGCAGTAAACAGATACACAACGATTCAGAGCTGGTGCAGATGAATTACCGCATTACCAACAGCGGTGTGCGTATTTCACCTTCAAATCCGCTCATTGTCCGCTACCATTTTGACAGCGATGCCAGCGGAAATCTGACTCCGGGCGATCGTTTGCTGGGCGCGGATACCTTTACACGGAGTCTTCAGCCCGGCGGGGTGATGAACGTTGTGAAGTCGTTGCGCATGAAGGCCGGTTATTCCTGTGCCCTGATTGCGGTGCTTGACTCGGCCAGTTGTGCTTGTTCTTTCAAGCAACTGCGCTTTCCGGTGCCTCCGCTTTCCAACGCAGGACCAGACCGTGTCTTGTGCCAGGGTGATTCGCTCAGGCTGGGACAGTTTAAAACCACGGGTTTCACCTATTTATGGGAGCCCGCAGCAGCGGTGGATGATGAAACCCTCGCCATGCCGCGCTGTTTACTCATTAACCAGTCGGGGCTCCCGGAAACCTATCCACTTTACCTTATAACAAACAGGGGTCGTTGCATCACCCGGGATACCATGTTGGTTCAGGTGAATCCCTTGCCGATTATATCCAGCCGTACCAAAGACACATTGGTGTGCAAGGGCCGCGCTGTGCAACTCATAGCAAGCGGTAAGACAGCCGGAGGCACTGTCAGTTTCCGTTGGATTCCGAATGTTGGCCTGTCTGATTCAACCGGTTCGTCGGTTTTAGCAAAGCCCGGCGTTTCCACAACCTACAGGGTTTTTGCCATTGACCGCAACGGCTGTCGTCGCAGCGATACCAGCAGGATCAACATCATGCCCTATCCGAAGTCGCGCTTTACCTGGAAGTTTACGTGCGAAGGCTCGCCTTTGGTAGTGATTGACTCCAGCAGCATCAGCGCAGGGTCTATCGTAACGCGCTACTGGAAGCTGGCAGGAAAGGATACGCTGAACGGTTTACAGCACGAAGTAAACATGCAGGGTCTGCTCAAACAGAAGGTGCAATTGGTCAGTGTAAGCAACATAGGCTGCAGTGATACCTTCACCGCGGATGTGGATGTGAAACCACGTCCCAGGGCCCTGTTTTCCGTGAATCCCGTGTGTTTTGGCGACAGCTTGCTGCTGCGCAGCCGGAGCAGTCTCAGTTTCGGAAGTCTGAATACCCCGCTCTGGTTGTTTGGTGACGGGCAGAAGGCACAGGGAGTAACCGTGAAACACCGATATGCATTTGCAGATACCTTCAGGCTGAGCCTTGTTGCGACCAGCAATCTGGGCTGTTCTGATACACTCACACAGGACGCCGTGGTATTTCCTCGTCCGAAGGCTGCGTATTCAGTGCAATCGGTTTGCCGTGGCGATACGCTGTATTTCAGGGATAGAACCTTGCTGAAAGGCGATGTGGTAAAAAGTTATTACTGGCTGGTTGACGGCAAGTTGGTTTACCGAACCGCAAACCCGGCCACCCGCAGCAGCAGGGAAGGCTTTAATCGTGTGTACCTGCATGTGCGAGGCAGTTTGGGTTGCGCTGACAGCTTGAGTGATTCTGTATGGGTATATCCATTGCCCCGCCCTGCGTTTGCGGTGCCTGTGGTTTGTGAAGGGGAATACAGCCGCTTCAAAGACAGTTCGACCATATTGGCGGGAAGAATAGCCAAACGCCTCTGGAATCTTGCCGACGGAAACACATCCACGCTGATCCATCCATTGCATCGCTATGCCGTGGGTGGCAACTATCCGGTGAAGTTGTGGGAAGAAAGTGAACAGGGTTGTCGCGATTCGCTGACAAAAACGGTTGTGGTCCATGGCGCGGCGCGGCCTCAGATCAGCACCGCCGATCATTGTTTCAAAGAGTATGGCCGCTTTACAGGCATCTACAGCGGAAACGGAAATCCGGCAGGATGGACCTGGCGTTTCGGGGATGGGGATTCCTCTTTGTCGCAGAATCAACTATACCGGCACAAGGCGCCCGGTACCTACCGGGTTGATTTGCGCATCCGTACAGATCAAAATTGTATTTACGACACCTTTACGACGGTGCGTGTAAATGCGCTGCCACGTGTGGGCTTTGGATTCACCAACCGTTGTTATGACAACAAGCTGAGTTTCAGCGATACCATAAGCCTCGCAGGGGGTATTGTGCGTTCCATACGCTGGAGTTTCGGGGATGGTGATACCGCAGCCATAGGTTATCCCACGCATGCTTATCCTTCTGCGGGAACCTGGCGTGTGTCATTGATAGCCGTCAGTGACCGCGGGTGCATGGATTCTGCCGTGAAGACTGTGGCTACTTACGACAAGGTTATCCCCGACTTCAGCGCTGATACGGTGTGCTTCGGTAATGTGACCGCCTTTAAGGATTTGAGCGTTTCGCCCGGTGCGGCCATTGCCCGGTACTACTGGGATTTCAATGACGGCAGGACTTCTTCTGCAAAAAATCCTGCCTATACGTATAAGCGTGAAGGAGTTTATCTGGTGAAGCATTCCATCTCCACGAGCTATAACTGCCAGTACGACACCATCAAACGTGTTATTGTACACCCGATGCCCATTGCGGGCTTCACTACTGTACCTGCGGAAGGCGCCACTGTGCTTAATCCGGTAATTAGTTTCTTTGATATCAGCAGCGGAGCAGATTCTCTTTGGTATAGCAGCGGTGATGGCGGTATTTACAGGCAGCGCGACTTTGTACACCGCTATGCCGACAGCGGTTGGTATCGCGTGGTGCAATATGTGGCCAATAAGGAAGGTTGTGCCGATACCTTCAGCAAGCCGGTATATATTAATTTCATATACACCATGTACCTGCCTGATGCGTTTACACCCAACCGCGACGGCAAGAACGAGTTGTTCGGTCCTGTGGGTAAAGGCATTGAGTCTTATGAGATGAAGATTTACAGCCGCTGGGGTGAGTTAATGTACGAAACACAAAACAGTGAACCCTGGGATGGGAATTTCAAAGGCAGCCCTGTGCCTGCCGGAGTTTATGTGGTATCGTTGAATCTGGTGGATTTTAAAGGCGCGCGGCATTGGCAACAGGCCACATTCCATTTGATGCGTTAACAGATTAAGGCTCTCCGAGTGAATAGAACTCCATTTTCTCGGTAGTATGGCTTCGCAATACGCCCACGCTTAATAGGTTTACAAGGATCCGCGTGGCACGGCGTCGGCTGATGTTAAAGGCCTGACAAACTTGCGGCATGGTCACTTTTACCTGTGTTTCTACCATTTGCAGGATACCGCGTTCCAGCGGGGTGAAGCTGAACTGTTTGTTATGCGGGCTTTGTTGTCGCTTCATCAGGTCAACAGTGACCTTACTGGCCAGGATGCACTGGTCATTCACCCGAACATATACCCACCACTTGCCCTGATCGTCCTTGGCGTAATAGGGTCGTTCGGCTCCTTTGGGCACTATGGCTTCGATGATGGTTTTGCCTTCGGCCTCATGCTCCTGAAGCACTAGGTTTATTTCCGGTTTGCAGAAGAAATGGGCGGCGAGGTCCAGCATGTATTTCTCGTCCTCGCTCTTGATGCCACCGATAGTTCTGTTGTCGCGCACCCCTACCAGGATGGTTCCACCCTTGTGGTTGGCGAAACTCACCATCGTTTTGGCAATTTTAGCTGCGCTGCTGATGGTTTGCTTGAAGTCAAGAGTTTCGCTTTCTCCGGAGATCAGATATTTCCTGATATGTGACGGGGTCATTCAGGTAGGTAAAGCAAATAGCTTAGCTGTTCGAAGTTGAAGATTTCATTAGCGATTTCCAACAGGTCGTCGGCTTTTATGGCATCAATTTTAGCCAACACTTCCTCCAGGGTGTCCACTCGGCCATTCTGCAGCACATTTTTACCTAAATGCAGCATCAGCCCGTTGCGGTGTTCATCGGCCATCACAATCTGCCCTTTCAGTTGATTCAGGGCATTGTGCATCTGGATAATACCCAGTTTCTGTTCGCAGAGTTTCTTCAGTTCCTTTTCGATCAAATGCATGGCGCGGTGCAGGTTTTTCTTGTCGCTGCTCACATAGCAATGAAACATGCCCGAATCCTCAAATGAGGCATAGCCGCTTTCCACGCTGTAGGTGAAGCCGTATTTCTCTCTGATGGCCAGGTTGAGCCTTGAGTTGAGCCCGGGGCCGCCCAGCACATTATTCAAGAGAATCAGAGGCCAGCGCTTAGGGTGTGAATACGGATAGGCCAGATTGCCCAGGATGCCATAGCTCTGCACGTGGTCGGTTGTCTTTTCTTGTCGGCCGGCCTTGTACTTTTTTACCTTGGCCGTGTTGCGCAGTCCGTTCTGGTAAAGTGGAATATCAGCGAGCAGCGGCTCTAGGGTGCGAATGGCGCGTTGCAGGCTGATGTTACCTACCACGGCAATGACCACATTCTCAGGACCGTAATACTGATCGCGAAAAGCCGTGAGGTCTTTGCGTTTCATGCCGCGCACGGATTCAGGCGTGCCCAGTATGTTACCCGCCAGCGGATGCCCGTCAAATACCTGCTCCTGGAATTCGTCGTATATGTTCTCTTCCGGGGTGTCGCGATATAAGTTGATTTCTTCGCAGATGACCTGTTGTTCCTTATGCAATTCGTGCTCCGGGAAAATGCTGCGGAAGCATACATCGGTGAGCAATTCTGCAGCACGGCTGAAGTGCTCTGTAGTAACACTTGCATACACACTGGTTAACTCCTTGGTAGTGAAAGCATTAAGCTCTCCGCCAACCGTTTCAAGTCGGTTGAGTACATGGATGGCTTTACGCTTTTCGGTGCCTTTGAACATCATGTGTTCGAAGCAGTGCGCCATGCCGGGCCATGCGCCATCATTTCGGCTGCCTGCACGGATTACAAAGCCAAGGTGTGCCAGACGGGTGCCGCTCACGCGCTGATGAACCATGCGGAGTCCGTTGGAAAAAGTATGCACTTGGTGTAGTTCGCGGGCCATGTTCAGGCAAAGGTAACAATGCAGGCAGCGGGTAGTTTCGCTGCATCCGATGAATGCGCCCTGATCAGAGGTGTTTGGATGCTTCGCGCACGCTCAGCGTATGCAAAGAAGTGCATTGTAGGAAGGCCCGCACATCTTCGGGGGCGGTATAGGCGTATTGCCGCAAAGCCCAGCCTATAGCCTTCCTGATAAAAAACTCTTTCGATTGGCTATGCGTTTCCGCCAGACTGAAAAGCAGTTCGACATCTGTTTGTTCTTTGTACTTCAGTTGGAAAATCAGGGCCGTACGATTTAGCCACATGTTATCGTCGGCGCTCCAACGCAGCGCAGTTTTTCTACGGAATTCCGGCGTCTGGCGCAAGAGGTAAGCGCCCAGCTGGTTGGTTGCAATGTGATCTACTGAATCCCACCAGGATTTGCGGGTAATCAGGGATTCCATTAGCGCAAAACTCTCGGTGTTCCAGAATTTCTTTTTCTGATCCATTAAGCCCATGGCGGTATAGTGGAATTCCCGTTCAGGCAGGGTCCACAGATGGTCAACGGCGCGGTGAATCAGGTCAAGTTCAGTTTCTCGTGCTTCTTTCAGAAAAGGTTTCATAAGCGCGGCGCGTTCCGGTTTCTTAATACCCAGAAATGGGAAGCGGTTTTTCATGTAGGCTTCCATGGGGCGGGCCGTTTCAGCGTTGGCGGATTGGCGAAGAGATTCAATCAGTATTCCCGTATGAAACATGAATATCGAGATGTTTTTTAAAACAGAAACCCCGGGAATTCCGGGGTTTCAAAATTGGCATTTTTGGTTCGGTAATCAGAACCGCTCAAACTCGGAAAAGAAATAATTGCCTTCAATGGCAGCGTTTTCATTGCTGTCGCTGCCGTGGATGGCATTAGCGTCAATGCTTTTGGCAAACCGGTTGCGGATGGTGCCGGGTTCGGCCTTCTGAGGGTCGGTGGCGCCGATCAGCTTTCGGAAATCTTCAACGGCATTGTCTTTCTCCAGAATAGCCGCATAGATGGGACCACTGGTCATGAAAGAAACCAGATCTTTAAAAAACGGACGCTCGCGGTGAATTCCGTAGAAGGCCTCAGCCTGAGCAGTGCTCAGTTGCGTGTACTTCAGGGCAACAACCCTGAATCCGGCTTGAATAATGTGGTCAAGGATTTTTCCGGCATGTCCGTTGGCTACAGCATCCGGCTTAATCATGGTAAAAGTGCGGTTTGTGTGCATGAATATCAATCGTTCTTCCGCCTAACCTCAAAAATCATGCAAATGTTTTCAAGGCTAGTTCGCTAGTGTCATATTGGCCAGGCATCGTGCTTGACTTTTAGATAATAGGAATCATTTTTTCTGAACGTTGAAAGAC
>JAGWYC010000110.1 GCA_018969565.1 Bacteroidota bacterium
CTATCGGTTTTTATCGGAACAGGTTTCCTTACCTTGAGCTTTTTACTGCTGTCCATTAATACGGGTAAGACCGCATTTCTTGTGTCGGCAGTTTTATTTGGACTGGGGCAGGGCTTTAACGCGCCAGCACTGTTTGCCTGGACTACTGATTTAAGTAAACCTGAAAAGAAAGGTCGTTCGCTGGCAACGCTCTATATCGCTTTGGAATTGGGCATTACCCTCGGTGGACTGGGTGGAGGATTTTACTTCGGAAATGATAATACCCGCTTGCCTTCGCTCTTTGCTCTTTCAGCAGTTTGCACCCTCTCGGCCTTTTTATTCCTGTTGCGCATGCGCAGGAAGTACGGTCACACCTGAGGCCTTAAAGGTTTATTCGAAACGATAATTCTTCAGCAACCAGAATATATCCTTCTTCCAGCGGCTGTAGGGGTTATAAGAACCGAACATAAAGTTGATGATTTCGAATTCATCTTTAGGTTCTCTTTGATGTTCTTGTCGAAATTTCTCCAAGGTCTGATCCAGATAAAAATCGAAGTCCAACAGGCAATCATACCACGTAGAAAAAATGGCGTAATTGGTTTTTGTTTTGCCGATAGCGGTCGTAGGACGGGAGTTTCCAGGCATCCTCATTCCGGTGAGGTTGTTAAATTCTTTGGCCAGATAACTATTTTTACCGTCTGCCCCGCTTTCCTGAAGTTTGATGACGGTGAATATTTTCGCCCATGGCCCAATAACAAAGCGGGCTACCTGATGCATAGAACGGGCGGGGGGGATCTCCTTGAGCGACAAGCGCAGATTCACTGAATCAATGTATAGTGAATCCGCTGTAGTTCGAATGATGCTGTCCGAACCTTTTGGCGCTGCAGCGCTCTGTTGTTTAGGCCTTAACATGGCAAAACCGGCCAGAACGAAGGAGATGAAAAGAAGGCTTATCCAGACTTTTTTCATCGCATACACATTAACAATAACTGTGCCATATTGTTTTCTGATTGTTAATTTCATCACGGAATAACCTGATAGTCATGAGTTTACGTATTGTTCATGACAAATATCAATCATCAGATAACAGGTTTGATTGATGAAAATTGGTACTGAAATTGTAAAATAGCCGTTAATGGAAAGAAATCACCTTATGAAAATCAATTGGAAAACACTTCCGGGAAGACTTGGTCTTGTAATGGTCAGCTTTTTTTTATTCCCTTCGGAATCCTTGAACGCACAGTCATTTAATGGCCTGAACATCAGCAATTTCCAGGGTGTGCATGGAATGTATATTAATCCTTCCTCAATCGTAGATTCACGGTATAAGACACATGTGAATATCACCGCCATGGGAACTTCGTTTTACAATGATTACCTGAGTCTGGATTTGCCTTTCACTCTGATGCAGTTGATAAGAGGAAAAGTCCCTGCATCGGCGAAGAATCCTTCCGGTCAAATTCAATGGGATAACTCCTGGCTGGTTGAACAAATAAACGGTAAACCTAAAAATGCCTCTTATAATCTGGAATGGAGGGGTCCTGCCGCCATGATCAGTTTATCCAAACGTTTGGCTGTTGGCGCGGGAATGCGAACAAGGCTGGGCATCAACCTGAATAATGTGGATGAAAACCTCGCCAGAACCCTGCGCAGTGGCATTGATACAGCCTACAACAGAGCACTGAGTAAGGATAATTCTTTTAACCTGAACATGAACTCCTTTCAGGAAGTATCAGGTACCATGGCATTGGTATTGGTGAACAAGAAAAGCCGTTACCTGAAGGTCGGAGGAACTGTGAAAGCCTTATTTGGAATTGGTTCATTGTACCTGAACAATAAAGGTCTGGAAGTGGATTCCCGAAACCTTGATTCCCTGACCATCAACAGAATGGATATGGAAATCGGGTATTCCAATTCCGCATTTATCCAAAACCTAAGTAAGGGTGTGTTATCAGCTTCAATGCCCAGACCGGATATGAATGGCTTCGGTATTGGTTATGATCTTGGGGCAACTATGGAATGGAGGCCGGAAGCTACAGAAGCGCTACAGGGAAAGAACCGCTATCTGCTTCGTTTAGGTGTTGCATTGCTCGATATGGGCGGTATCAACTATAAGAGAAATGTTACCTCATACTCCGTTTCACGAAACACGCCGCTGCTTTTTAATGAAGACAGTGCCTTCAATGCAGCATTTCAGCAAGGTGTGGATCAGGGCTTAAACTGGATGAAGGATTACGCCCAGCGAAACCTGAACTACAAGGAGCAACAGAACAGCTTCCGCGTGAACATGCCCAGTACGCTATCCGTGCAATTGGATTATAACCTGTTTAAATCATTTTATCTGGGTATGTTGTGGAATCAGAGTTTTGTGAGCCGCTCCAGCATTAATTTCAGAAGGCCTTCGGGAATTGTGTTTATGCCTCGATTTGAATCAAGACTGTTCGAACTGTCTATGCCGGTTTCCTTCAACAATGATTATACTGATGCCGGATTAGGTGCATTTCTGCGTTTAGGCCCTGTTTATTTCGGTACTGATAATTTGTTCAGAAGCATTAAGACCAATGCCGGCTTCAATGGATTCAACTTCTATTTCGGTATGAGTACCGGAATTGGCAAGAGTAAGAAAAAACAGAAGGACCGTAAGGATTAAGAAACCTTAATTGAAAACTATGCAGGACAAATTGAAACCGGAACGGCAGTATCTGAACGAATTTCACCGTCAGAGCAGCGAAGCATCACAGAAAGAGGTAGAACGCTTGTCGAAGCGACCGTACTCCTGGGAAGAAATGCACGAGCAGACGCAACGCAAGACGAGAGGAAAGATCGGCAGGAGCAGCAAATAGAACATTACGCCCGCCAGAGACTCATTTGGATTGAAAATACAACCACAACTATGAATAATTATCAGGCGAAGATTCGTCTTCTTTCGAAGTCTTGAGGAATCGGATATTTCGCTTCAATCCTGAAAAACCGGTGCGCTTAACCGCGGAGTTGCCAAATAACTTCTGGAACACCTCCTCGGTAATTTCTTCCCAGTCAGTGCGACTCATGCCCGAGAAATCCGGATGGGGTTCAAATTCCGGTTCATTATGTGGTTTGCTGAAACGATTCCAGGGACAAACTTCCTGACAAATGTCGCAGCCAAACACCCAGTTTTCCATTTTCGTACTGAATGAGTTGGGAATAGCGTCCTTCAGTTCAATGGTCAAATAACTGATGCATTTCGAGGCATCCAGTGTTTTGTGGTTCAGGATGGCATCGGTAGGGCAGGCGTCAATGCAGGCAGTACAGGTACCGCAGTAATCCTTTAGTGGTCCATCCGCTTCCAGCTCCAGGTCGCAAATGATCTCTGCCAGAAAAAAATAAGATCCGGTCTTTTTGTTCAACAAAAGTCCGTTTTTTCCAATCCAGCCTAGTCCAGACAGTTCAGCCCATTTTCGTTCCAATACAGGTGCGCTGTCGGTAAAAGCCCTTCCCTGAATATCACCAAAGCTTTCCTGCATGCGCCCTAACAAGGCTTTCATTTTTTTTTTCAGCACCTTATGGTAATCACGTCCATAAGCGTACCGGGCAATTTTGGGAGCATCCTCCTTTTGTGTTTGAGTCGGGAAGTAGTTAAAGGCCAAAGAAATAACGCTCTTAGCTCCCGGAACCAGCCGCCGAGGATCGAGCCGCATGTCAAAATGTTGTTCCAGATAATGCATCTTCCCATGATATCCCTTGTTGAGCCAACTTTCCAGATGGGCTGTTTCCTCATCCAATTTGCGTGCTTTTGAGATTCCGCAAAACATGAAGCCCAGCTCCTGAGCCAGTATTTTGATATACCTGCTCTTTTCAACGGGGCTCATATCAGGCCTGATCAAAAAGATTAGGAGTACCCGGGTGGCGAATGCGTCCCAGATGCCGATATGCCAATTCGGTCACTTCCCGTCCGCGGGGGGTGCGCATCAGGAAGCCCTCCTGAATTAGAAATGGCTCATATACTTCTTCAATTGTTCCTGATTCCTCACCAACGGCGGTGGCTAAGGTATTAATACCCACGGGTCCACCTTTGAATTTGTCGATTATGGTCAGCAAAATTCTGTTGTCCATTTCATCCAGACCGTGTGCATCTACATGAAGCGCCTGAAGCGCGTAGCGAGCAATATCCATGGAAATAATGCCGTTGCCTCTGATTTGCGCAAAATCACGGGTACGGCGCAAAAGGGCGTTGGCAATACGTGGGGTTCCTCTGCTCCGGCGGGCAATTTCCATGGCAGCATCGTCGTCCAGTGGTGTTTGAATGATTCCTGCTGAACGTTTAAGAATTCCGGCCAAGGTGGCTGCTTTATAATATTCTAAGCGGAAGGTGATACCAAAACGTGCCCTGAGCGGAGCTGTCAGAAGTCCCGATCGGGTTGTGGCTCCTACCAGTGTAAACGGGTTCAGGTTAATCTGAACGCTTCTGGCGCTTGGTCCGGTATCAATCATGATATCTATCTTGTAATCTTCCATGGCCGAATACAGATATTCTTCCACTACGGGGCTCAGTCGGTGTATTTCATCAATAAACAGCACATCACCCTCTTCCAGATTGGTAAGCAAGCCTGCCAGATCACCGGGCTTTTCCAATACGGGCCCACTGGTGATTTTCAGATTGGCGCCCAGTTCATTTGCCACTATCTGACTCAGCGTTGTTTTCCCTAATCCCGGAGGGCCATGCAGCAAAACATGGTCCAGCGCTTCACCGCGCAATTTTGCAGCCTGTACAAACACAATCAGGTTTTCCAGTACTTTTTCCTGCCCCTGGAACTCGTCAAACCTGTCCGGGCGCAATACCCGCTCCATGTCTCGCTCATTGTGGTTCATTCGCTCGCTGTTCGGATCCAGATTCGGGTTCATGATTTCTCTGCAAATTACGGACATTCTAAAATGTGGAAGACCAAACCCTAAAAGCGTTCTTTTTGTTCTAATTGCTTCCGGATGACCGGTTTCTGAAAGTGGACAGTGCCTTCCAGTGAAGGATGAACTTGGGGATTACCTGTACTTGACGCATTCTCTAACATGTTGACTATCAGCAAGTTATAAATTTTCTTTAGACAGATTCCAAATTCCCTTCAGTGTTAAGAATTTCTTTCCCGCGGCTGACCACCCCGTATATATTTGCACCCTGAAACAGGTCTGAAAAGAACGTTTTTAAAGGACTTATGAGGGTTTTACACCAGCTCCGTTCAAAATTCCGCCTAGCGGGTTTTGTGGCCCTGATTGCGGCACTTCCTTCGTTGAATGCCCAGGATGCCAAGAAAGGTAAAGAAATTTTTGACGCCAATTGCGCTTCATGTCACGGAATTCACAACCGAGGTGCAGGTCCTGCACTGAAGGATGTGCATACCCGCCGCAGTGAAGAGTGGTTGTTGAAATGGGTCAAGAACAATGAAGCGCTGAGGAAATCAGGAGATGCCCAGGCACTTCAGGTATTCAACGATAATGGTGGTGCCATCATGCCTGCATTTGGCAGTCTTGCGGATACCGACATCAAGGACATTATTGCCTATGTAAAGGAAGAATCCGCCAAAGGTCCTAAGAAAGCTGTAGTTCCTCCCGGTGGAGTATCGCCTAAAAATGAAACGCCCGACAGCACGCTTTATGTTCTTCTGGCGTTGATTGGGTTATTCCTGGTAGTATTCCTGCTGCTTGCCCGCGTGAAGCGTGATCTTGACAGGTTAGCAGCGGCTGGTCAGGGAGAAATAGAAGAGGCACCCAAGGGTAACTGGATACAACGTTTGCTCCCAGGCCCTCTGGCGCGCATGAACCCGGTTGTTTTGACCATGTTTGCGCTGTCTATTTTCGGAATCCTTGGCTTCGTAAAGTTCTACGATTACAGCATCACCGAAGTTGGCGTTCAAAAGGGATATGCTCCGGACCAACCGATAAATTTCTCCCATAAGATTCACGCAGACCAGTATGGTATTGATTGCAAATACTGCCACAGCACTGCCGATAAGAGCAAAAGCGCCAGCATACCCGCGCTGAATACTTGTATGAATTGTCATAAGGCTGTGCAGGCTCGCGACAAATACGAAGGTGAGATCTCTCCGGAAATTAAGAAGATTTATGCGGCGCTGGATTACGATCCCGAAAAGCCTGCTAATGAAGCGTATGGTAAGAATCCTCGTCCTGTTCGCTGGGTGAGAATCCACAATCTGCCTGACCATGCCTACTTTAATCACTCCCAGCACGTGAACGTTGCCGGCTTGAGCTGTCAGACCTGCCACGGTCCAGTGCAAAAAATGGAAAAAGTGCAGCAGTGGTCACAACTCACCATGGGCTGGTGTATCAATTGTCACAGGCAGACCGGTATTCAGGTTGAGCAGAACGATTATTACGAAAAGCTACACGAAAAAGTGAAGGCTGATATTGCCAAGAACGGCGACAAGAGTAAATACAAGGACAAAAACGGACGCATTGTGGTTACCGCCGGAATGAATGGTGGTCTGGAATGTTCCAAGTGCCATTATTAATAATCATTAACCCGAAAAAACCTTAAAAGATACATGGCTCCATCAGTAAAATACTGGAAGGGTGAAGAAGAGTTGTTACGCGATCAGGCGTTTACAACAGCTCAAAAGAATGAATTTGCTGAAGATCTTCCCCTACAGGAAGTGCTCGAAGAAAGCAACTTCGAACTCAATTCCAGCCGACGGGACTTCCTGAAATATTTCGGTTTCAGCGTAACTGCTGTAACACTGGCTTCCTGCTT
>JAGWYC010000111.1 GCA_018969565.1 Bacteroidota bacterium
GGACGATTCCTGATTCGCCAGGCCTGTGGCCAGTTGTTGTTGCTACGCCTTCCTAAGAAATTGATCCAACCCAGGGGCAATCCTTTAAAGGAAACAGCATTCCATCCGTCCTTTGCACCTGAAGGAATCACGCCATCACCACAGAGGAACGCAATGGTTTCTTCAAGCGATAATGGTGTTGCTAAACTTGTGTTGAAATGAACGCTGAGCGCAAGCGCTGGGTCCGGTTTAAACTTGGCTCCGTGCATTACGCCGGCCGCTGTTCCTACCTGGCATACCCTGATGTTTCTTTTTAGTTGATCTGCGGTAGTTTTAGAAAGATTGTTGACGATACAGGGACCCGCTTCTGTTTCCACCAGATCCACGTCAGGCAGGAGCCATTCCCGGATTTCATGAAACCGCTGCTTACCTGTTGGTGTCGTCCGCACAAGTCCTTCTGGGTTCATACTTCCGCTTTTCTGCAGCACGCCCGCGAAGAAACCCTCCCCTCCCCCATTTCCGGGCCAGTTGTACCAGCAAGAGGTATCTGACTTACCGGCTTGAAGCCCCCATGTATCCGGAAGGTCCAACGCAACCGCCTCCGCATCATACTCCTTCATCAGTTGTTGCAGTTGCGCTTCATTTTCCTCCTGGTTCAACGTGCAGGTACTGTAAATAAGAAAGCCTCCGGGTTTGATCGCCGGCCATATATCGGCAAGGAGCCGGCCCTGCCTTGCTGCGCAAAATCCAACAAGTTCGGGAGACCAGTGTTGCCGTGCTTCTTCACTTTTACGGAACATGCCCTCTCCACTGCATGGAGCGTCCACCAAAACCACATCGAAAAGATGTTCATGTATTCCGAATGCAGCAGGATCGGCCTGAGTAACTATTGTATTATCCCAACCCGCCTTGGTGATATTTTCCTGAAGTACCCCAACTCTTGTCCTGATGGACTCATTACTGACCAGAACCCCTTTACCTGAAAGGATATTTGCCAGATGTACACTTTTTCCTCCGGGAGCGGCACAAAGATCCAGCACCCGCGGATGCTCCGGCAGCGCCAGTTTAGAAAACAGCGTCCCGATTAGTTGGCTTCCCGCCTCCTGGACATAATACGCGCCGGCATGGAACCAGGGGTCGTAGATAAAAGTCGGTCGCTCTTCAAGGATAAAACCCGATGGATTCCAAAGCACCGCGGTTTCCGGTCTGATACCGCTGAACTTCCGGGGATGCAGATTCACAGAAACGCCCGGGGGCTCTGAAAAAACTTCATTCAGGCGCTTATAATCGGCAGGGTATTCCTGCTTTAGTCGAAGTAAAAAAGCCTCCGGCAACTCCATGGTGCAAAAAAAGTATATTCCTCGCAAGCACCATGATGCACAACGCTTTGATTATCTTTGTAGTACAACATAATTAGGAACATCAATGAATTCTTCAAAAGTGAATGTTCCCCCACCAATTTTCGACAATCAGGGGAACAAGTTTTACGGGGAGTTGCGTGCGGCCGTAGATGAGTTTTTTAAACAAAAAGGAATCAAGAAAACCGGTGACAGCCGGTTATACACCAAGACCACCATCATCATGGTTACTGTGCCTCTGCTTATGGGACTGGCGCTGTTTGCCGGTTTTCCGCTTTGGGTATCCGTGCTGCTTTATGCGGTAGTAGGCGTATTTCACGCGCTGGCCGGCTTCAACATCATGCACGATGCCTGCCACGGTAGTTTCTCGTCCAACGGGAAAGTCAACAACTGGTTTGGAAACATCATGAGCCTGCTCGGCAGCCATGCCTTCATTTGGAAAACCAAACACAATGTGATTCACCACACCTACACCAACGTAGATGGTATTGATGATGATATTGCGAAGATTCCGGCGCTGCGGCATTGTCCCACGCAGCCCTGGAAGCCGGCGCTCCGATTCCAGCATCTGTACATGATGGGCTTGTATGCGATCAGCTCTGTGTTTTGGATGTACGTGGCCGATTTTGAAAAGTACTTCAAGCGCCGCGTGTACACCTCCGATTTGCCCAAATTCCCTTTGAAGGAACATGTGATTTTCTGGACAACCAAGATTGTTTATACCCTCGTTTACGTTGGTTTACCTGTTTATATGCTCGGCTGGGGGCCAGGACTTCTTTGCTTCTTCTCCCTTCATGTTACCTTGGGTATTGTGCTCAGTTGCGTGTTCCAGATGGCTCATGTTGTAGAGAAAACCCATTTTGTGGAAGCAAGTTTGAATGAACGGGTTCGTATTCCCCAGGAATGGGCCGTACATCAAATGGCTACAACGGCCAACTTTGCGCCGAATTCGCGCTTCTGGACCTGGTTCACCGGTGGCCTCAATTTTCAGGTTGAGCACCACCTGTTTCCGCAAATCAGCCATGTTCACTATCCCGATGTGCGCAAGATTGTCCAACAGGTAGCCGCAAAATACAATGTGCCCTACCTGGAATATCCTACCTTCCGAGAGGCTTTTATGTCGCATGTTCGCTTCATGCGCCTACTGGGCTCCGGTAAGGATCTGGCCATGGCACACGCCTAATCTGACGACAACACCCCGGTGGTGTTCCTCGATATAAAACGCGTTCATGTATTCCCGAATTTTACCCTTTCTGCTCCTCGCCGCCACCTTGGGCGCATGCAGGAAAACCGATGGAACCTATTGGGATGCCGAGTATCTGGCGCCCATCGCCCGTGCAGATATTGCGCTTGACCATCTCTACACCGGCAACCTGCTTAACAAAGCCGGCGACAGCAGTTATTCGCTGGAATACAGCCAACTGGTGTACACCAGCAATCGCCTTGATGGGATTAAAATTCCGGATACGGTTGTTACCCGTTACTTCACCCTGAAAACCCTGCGACTCAATGATCAAAGCATCAGCCGAAGGGTTACGCTGGCAGAAATCAACCCGGCGTTTATTCTTGCACATGGAAGCACGCAGGTGATTCCCGCGCAGAACCTTACCAACCTTTCACCGGTGGACCTTGATGCCAGCGCTTTCTTTGAATACGCCACCCTGGACAGCGGTTGGCTAACTATGGAAATCTATAATGAGTTACCGGTGAACCTCGCTGAGGTAACCTTTGAGTTGCGCAATAAAACGGACAACTCCGTGGTGAGCACCCAGACTTTTTATAATCTGGCACCGAACTCTCGTCAGAGTTCCAAAACCTCACTTTCCGGAAAAACGGTGTACAAAACGCTGACTGCACAGATTAAAACACTGAAAACCGACCCCAGTTCCGGGCCGGTAGTCATTGACGCGTTTAAGGGTGTACAATTGAACCTGACGGTGAGCAACTTAAAACCGCGAGCGGCCACGGCGGCATTCCCCAGTCAGAACGTAATGACCCAGGACGAAGGAACCAGTATGGAAATGGGTGGCCCCGAACTAAAGTTTGTTCAGGCCAGAAAAGGAACCCTGCGTATTCGCATCTCCACCACCATCCAGGAAAACCTGACCATGACCTTCCGCCTGCCGAACGTGGTGAAAAACGGACAAAGCGTAGAACGTATTGTGAAAGTGCCTGCCGCCGTTCCCGGTGAAACAAGGAGGTATGTAGAAGATGTGGACATGAACGGTTATCTGGTTGATTACCGGGGAAAGAATCCTTCGGTCACAGATACGGTGAACACCTTCCACCAGATTGTTCTGGTAAACCTCGACAGCAGTGGAAGAAAGGTGAACGTTTCACTCGATGACAGCGTGCGTGTGGAATATGGTATTGTAGGGGTAGAACCCGAATGGGCCATTGGTTATTTCGGCCAGTCCAACGAACAGGTAAGTGGCACCCAGCCTGTGGACCTCTTCAAAGGTATCGGTGGTTCCCTGGAACCTGAGAATGTAGCTGTTAAGGTGCGTGTATCCAATGGCGTAGGTGCTCAGGGCCGCGTGCTGATTAAAAGTCTGGAAAGCGTGAATACGCTCAACAAAAAAAGTATTCCTTTGGTAGCGCCCACCCTGCTTGGTGTAAACACCGATATCAATGCAGCCACATTTAAACCATGGGCACCCTGGGAAACTTCCTACTACCTGAATACAGGAAACTCCAATATACGCAACTTCATTGGCAACCTGCCTGATAAAATCGCCTATGACCTCAACCTACAGATGAACCCCAACGGCAACACCACCCGCTGGAAGGATTTTCTGTACTACGATAAACCCCTTAATGTATATCTGGATGCTTCCATGCCCGTAAGCTTCAAAAGCCCCGGTGTTTACTTCCGGGACACACAAGTGTTGAATATGGGGGCCATCAAAGGTGTGGAATTGGCTAAAAGCGCCGTGCTAAAAATCTACGCGGAAAATGATTTCCCGGTCAGTATAAGGATGCGGGGCTACCTGCTAGACGCAAGCCTGAATATGCTGGATAGCATTACACCGGAAGAGATTATTCCGGCTTCGCTTGTGAATACAACCACCGGTGCGGTAATTACAAAATCCATAGCAACATTGCTCGCACCCGTTTCTGAAGCGGGTATGGAACACCTCAGGAAAGCACGTTATATTGTGTTCGTGCCGCGTTTGAATACAGAGGGTTCTGACTATAGAAAACTGTATTCGTTCTATCGCCTGAAGTTGCGTTTGGTAGGCCAGGTCACGGTAGCTAACTCCTTCTAATCCGGAAAATCCCGTTTTATATGCTCGTTTCTTTACAGAATCGCATTCTCCTCTCTGCTTTGTTTTTTGCTTCCGTGGGATTTGCTCAAAACACCAACTCTGACAGCTCGGTGAACAACCGCTCTCGGTTCATTGACGCCCCATCTTCACTTGAAATAAACACCCGGGCCGTTTTCTATAGCAACCGCGTGCCTTCCGCTGCTTTGTACCGGGTTATGGGCGGCTCTTTTTCCAATAAACTCATTGATAAAACGTCAGAGCGTATAGGCGGTAAATATGGCACGGTTCAGGGTGAAAGTTCCATCGGAGTGCTGTTCAACGACAACAGCCACACCGTGCTGCCGTCTAAAACAGGTTGGTGGGCACTGGATTACGGGTTCACCAATTTGTACAGCGCCCGATTTAATCAGGATGCTTTTAATTTGATTTTTCGCGGTAACGCACCTTTTGCAGGAACCACGCTCCGCAGCGAGAACCTCACACTAAACAGCATGTCCTGGAACTCCCTGGGCGCGTCGTTTACAAAGCCCCTGAAAAGGCCTGGCGGTGTAATTTCCCAATTATCGGTAGGCGCCTCCTGGGTGTTTATGCGCGAGTACAACCGGATTTCCCTGCCTCAGGCCAGCCTGTTTACCTCGGGTCTGGGCGATAGCCTTCATCTGACTTATGCTCTTGATTGCACCCGAAAGGATAAAAACGCATTTGGTTTTTATCCGCTGAGCCATGGCGCCAGCGTGAATCTCAGATACTTTTCCTTTAAACAATTCCGAAAAAATCTGGTCAGTTGGTCGGTTTCAGTGCGCGACCTAGGGCTGGTTTCGCTGGGTTCCGCGGCGGCCCGTTATGCTAAAGATTCTGCCATTGGAATCAACGGTTGGAACGTGCCTTTCACCCCATACGGGATTGACAGCAATGCCTCGTTCAGCAACTATTTCGACACATTACTGAACAGACTGAATCCCCAACGCACGCCGCAAAACATGTTCGTGGCCATGCCTGCATTGTTATCCTGTTCGGCCAGTGTTTACTATCGCAACGGCGCCCGTCTCTTTGGAAGTGTGGTTTATCGCGCCTTCCCGGGTTTCATCCCACGTGCCACCATTGGTTACGCTAAGAATTTTGCAAAATACTCATACGGCGCTCAACTATCATTGGGTGGCGTAAGCTCCGGCGATTTAGGTGCTTTTGCATCATGGACGCCTGTTAAAAGCTTTTATTTATCGCTGGAAGTAAATGCGCTGGAAGGATTGATTGCACCCATGCAGGCCGGTGGTGCCGGTGGTCGTGTGATGCTGGTCTGGAACCTTTAAACCGGGATTACTCTTCTGCCTTGGGCTCCGCTGCGGTAGCTGCGGGTTGTTCTTCTTCGTTACTTTCCTCTGAACCACTGTTTACAAATTCCTCGTAGGTGGTTTTGGTGTTGAAGGGACGCTTGCCTATCAGTCGCTCCAGGTCTGCCTGGAACAGTACCTCCTTCTTCAGTAACTCCTGAGCAAGGGCTTCAGTATGGTGCTTGTGTTCCAGCAGCATATCCTTGGTGCGCTTGTATGCCCTGTCCACCAAATCTCGCACTTCCTCATCTATAAGTTCAGCGGTTTTTTCACTGTAGGGTTTCTGATAACCATATTCACCCTGCGCATCGTAGAAGCTGAGGTTGCCCACCTTGTTGCTCATTCCATATACAGTCACCATGCTGTAAGCTAGTTTGGTAACGCGCTCCAGGTCGTTCTGTGCTCCGGTGCTCACCTTGTTGAAGAACACCTCCTCGGCTGCACGACCACCCAGTGTCATACACATAGAGTCCATCAGTTGTTCTGTGCGGTACAGGTATTGTTCCTTGGGAAGATACTGGGCATAACCCAAGGCAGCCACGCCACGAGGAACAATGGAAACCTTCACCAGCGGATCGGCAAACTCCAGGAACCAGCCGGCAACGGCATGGCCCGCTTCGTGATAGGCAACAATTTCTTTTTCTTCGGGAGAAATAAGCTTGTTCTTCTTTTCAAGGCCTCCGATAACACGGTCAATAGCATCC
>JAGWYC010000112.1 GCA_018969565.1 Bacteroidota bacterium
GTGTTTGCCAATGCCTGCGGACCCTGCATCGGCATGTGGGACCGTATGGGTGCGGAAAAACAGGAAAAGAACACCATCGTACACAGCTTCAACCGCAACTTCGCCAAGCGCGCCGATGGCAACCCCAATACATTCGCCTTCGTGGCCAGTCCTGAATTGGTTACCGCATTGGCCATTGCCGGCGACCTGACCTTCAATCCGCTTACCGATACCCTGACCAACGAAAAAGGTGAACAGGTAAAACTGGATCCTCCCAGCGGTGATGAGCTGCCCGCTAAAGGCTTTGCCGTGGACGACCCCGGTTATCAGGCACCGGCCTCAGACGGCAGCGGTGTGAACGTAGCCGTAAGCCCTACCAGTAACAGGCTTCAACTTCTTGACCCCTTTGCCGCTTGGGAAGGTACCGACCTGAAAGGTCTGAAACTGCTCATTAAAGCCAAAGGAAAGTGCACCACCGACCATATCTCCATGGCCGGTCCCTGGCTGAAATTCCGTGGACACCTGGACAACATATCCAATAACTTATTAATCGGTGCGATAAACTTCTTTAATGAAAAAGCCAATGAAGTGAAGAATCAGCTTACCGGTGAATATGGTCCGGTGCCAGCCACACAGCGCGCTTACAAGGCTGCAGGCATTGGCAGTATCGTAGTTGGCGATGAGAACTATGGAGAGGGCAGCAGTCGCGAGCACGCTGCGATGGAACCCCGTCACCTGGGCGTTCGCGCTGTTTTGGTGAAGAGCTTCGCACGCATCCACGAAACGAACCTGAAGAAACAGGGCATGCTCGCGCTGACTTTCGCCAACAAAGAAGATTACGACAAGATTCGCGAAAACGACAGCCTGGACATCAACGGACTGACCAGCTTCGCACCCGGAGTACCGCTGCAACTGGCGCTTCATCACGATGATGGCAGCAGTGAAACCATTCAGGTAAACCACAGCTACAACGAACAGCAGATTGAGTGGTTCAAGGCCGGTGGGGCACTGAACATCATACGCCGTTCCGTAGGCGCCTGAGATCCAAATAAACATTGAATCAAAGCCATTCCGTCAACCCGGGATGGCTTTTTTCATGTGATGCCATTAAGACCATGCACCACAGCACCGTGCATATTGACTTATCTTTGTATTTCAGAACATGTACTTTCTGAAGAAGAAAAAGAACAACACCGTGCGTAAAGGACTTAAATATCTGGGCCTCTTCCTGATTCTTGCCACAGCAACACAGGGTGGCCTGCTGCTTCAGCAATTAACTCATGGCAAACCCTACCAGCGCGGAGAGAATCCGGGCTACTTCCTACAATGGTTTGAAGAAAAGAAGGATGCCAACGGGGAAATCCCTTCCTGGCTGCAGGCTTCCTGGCATAAGGCCGACCTGCGGAATCTGAGTCTGCGCAGCGGGGAAGACTTGATAGACACCGTCTATGAATTAGGCCCGCAGCAAACCGGCGGACGTACCCGTGCCATCCTGGTGGACCGTCGCAACGACAACATCATACTGGCTGCCGGAGTTTCAGGCGGCGTATGGCGCTCGGAAGACGGAGGCAGTTCCTGGAAAGCCCTGAACGATCAGCAAAGCAGTATGATTGTAAGCTGTTTGGTTCAGAATCCACTCAACCCCGATGTGATGTATTTCGGCACCGGTGAAGCCCGCGAAGCGGGTGTGGATGTTCCCGGTGACGGTATTTTTAAAAGCATTGACGGTGGCCGCAGTTTCCAGCAACTTTCTTCCACCCGAGGCCTCAGCGGCATGGATGAAGTATGGACACTGGAACATTCGCTTACCGATACCAATACCCTGTTCGCAGGCACGGAAAAAGCCCTGTACCGCAGCACCGATGCAGGTAAAACATGGGAAGTAGTGTACAACAATGCCCGCGTAAGCGACATTATCTGTTTTCCGGATGGCCGTGTATTGTTTACCCGCATCAGCACCGGTATTTATATCAGCGACAGCGCCGGCAAGGTGGGCACATTTAAAATGGTCAGCGATGCCGATATACCTGCTCAGGGGGCATACGCGCGCATAGAAGTGGATTATTGCAAACGCTTTCCGAAGGTAATCTATGCCTTGTTTGAAGGCCCAACTTACAGCAGCAATGCTACTGCATTCATGAAGAGTTCAGATGGAGGCCGCACCTGGATACGCCGGGCCGCACCCACCTCCATTGGCAGCGGTTATCAAACCTATTGTGTGATGTTGGGATGCTCCCCTACCGACAGCAACCGAGTGGTTACCGGTGGCGTAAACATGGCCATCAGTACCAATGGGGGCAGCAGTTGGGCCAACAGTCCTACCGGCCACTCAGACCATCATGTTGTTGCCAAGATGAATGTGAATCAGGATTTTTACCTCGTGGGCAGCGATGGTGGTGTGTGGAAGCATCGTTGGTCAGCCACCACAGCGAACCCCGCCGACCTGAATCGTGGATACCGGACCACCCAGTTCTACGCCGGTGGTTACGGCATCAGCGGCGATAAAGTTATTGGCGGAACTCAGGACAACGGAACGCATTTTACCAAGGGTAACCTTCAGTCAGCTAAAGTGTATGGTGCCGACGGCGCATACGCCCATATAGGACTTCAGGACGGCACTGTGGCATACGGTTCCACTCAGAACGATGGCATCTTCCGCCTGGACAACTTTGAACAAGCCGGACAGTTTGCCGTAGGCATCAGCAGCGACAGCTTTACCATTGAAGGTGTGGACTTTATCAATGCCTATCAGATAAATAAGGCCGATCAATATCAATTGTTCTACCGAACCAACGCAGGCCTTCACTTTACCCAAGACGGCGGCGACAGTTGGAGAAAGATGACCAAAAGACTTGTGAACCTCAAGGCCATCGGTGTTTCCAACGAAAAGAACCCCACGGTTTATTTCGGAGGCGCCTCTGCTTCCTTCTATCGTGCCGATTCTATATTGACCAAAGGCTTTTATCGCGAAGTGAACCTGAGCAATTCTGTTCCTACCTCGGTAACTAATGACATGCTGAAGTGCATCATTGTTCATCCGCGGGATAAATACACCGTTTATGTGGCCTTCAACAATATCAATGCACAACCCAGAGTATGGAGGGTACGCAAAGTCAACACAAGCACCCCTGTCTGGGAAAACGTATCCGGCAATCTTCCTGCCAGCCTTCCTGTGAATTTTGTTCAGTGCGACCCTTATAAACCTGACAGCGTATTGTATGCTGCCACCGACTTTGGCTTGTATTATACCACCAATGGCGGCGCCACATGGACCAAGGAAACCCGTGTTCCGAACGTATTTATCCCTGAAATCAAGTTGCGGGAAGACGGAACATTGTTTATTATCACACATGGCCGTGGCGTATTTGCAGCGAAGGTGAAGATGGATCCTACGGTTTCAGTTAAAAATATGAATGCGCTTCCCGCGCTGCGCTATGGCCCGAACCCGGCACATGAGCTGCTGCGCATTGAAACCGGAACCGGCAATTGTCAGATTAGTGCCTTCAACCTCAACGGGCAAGAGCTTTACCGCGAAAGGAGCAAAGGGGGAACTCATCAAATCAATACCTCGTCCTGGCGCAACGGATATTACCTGATACGCGTGCAGACCGATGAAGGCAGCCGCACCTTTAAGGCATTGGTAGCACACCCCTGATAAGCGATGGAAGACCTGATTCAGCAGGAACTTCGCTTGTTGCAGGATGATCTTAAACTGATCAAAGAAGCGCTGAAAGAAGTAAGCGCCGACATGATTCGCGAAGGATTTACCAATTATCCCCTTTTCCTGGCTTCCCCGGAAACGCTGCGCATCGGGGAGCCTCTGTTTCAAAAGGAAGAATACGAAATTCACTTCAACATCAACGCCTCTACCCTGGAAGCTTTTGCCGAAAAGGGGCTGATTAATCCGGAGCGGGTGGAAGCATTTAAATCTTCCTATAAAGATCCGGCGCACTTCATGTGCTTCCTGCTTGCCAGTCCTGCTGTGGGCGCACATTTTGTCTTCATACCGTTTAGCCCTTTGGCAAATTTTGATTCCACCGACTCATGAGTGCCAGGGTTGCTGTTGTTATTCTGAATTTCAATACAGCGCGCCTGCTGGAGCAGTTTCTGCCCCGTGTATTACAAACCGACTATCCGAATTTTGAGGTAGTGGTGGCTGATAATGCCAGTTCTGACGACAGTGTCAATCTGTGTAATGAGCTGTTTCCTCAGGTTCGGTTGATTGAAATTGAAGAAAACCTTGGCTATGCCGGTGGTTATAATCACGCACTCAAACAGGTACATTCGGACTATTACGTACTGCTGAACAGCGACGTAGAAGTACCTGCCAACTGGCTGACGCCTTTGGTGAACATGGCGGAAAATGATGCGCGCATTGCTGCGGCCCAGCCGGTCATCCTTGACTATTACAAGAAAACTCATTTTGAGTACGCCGGAGCCGCAGGTGGCTGGATTGACCGTTATGGCTATCCATTTTGCCGCGGACGGGTATTTCATGTACTGGAAGAACAGCAAGGGCAGTATGCCAATGATTCCGATATTTTTTGGGCATCCGGTGCTGCCATGTTTGTTCGTGCCCGTGATTTCCATGATGTTGGCGGCTTTGACGCGCACTTTTTTGCACACATGGAAGAAATTGACCTTTGCTGGCGATTACAGTTGGCGGGGAAACGTATCGTCCATTGCCCGGACAGCGCAGTTTATCACATGGGTGGCGGCACCCTTAGCCATCAAAGCGCATATAAAACCTACCTCAACTTCAGGAATGGACTGCTTCTGCTGGAAAAAAACCTACCTGAAGCACAACGCTCAGGAATTATCTTCCGCAGACTCTTGCTGGATGGCATTGCTGCTGTGAAATTTTTTATGGGCGGAAAATTCAGTCATGCCTGGTCCATCTGGAAGGCCCACCGCTACTTCCATAAAAACCGCAAACGGTTCAGGCCGGAACGACCCATTGAATTACAACCACTAACGGGTTACTACAAGGGTTCGATTGTTTGGGATTTTTATGCCCGCGGTCGGCGTTACTTCAACGCCATCGTTAAACACTGAATAGCATTTTTTTACTTGTTGTTATCCGGATTAAAATCCTGACGGAAATGCCCTGAGCGCATTCGTGGGCACTTGTTTCAAACATGCATAAAAAGAGAAAGGCTTCCCGAAGGAAGCCTTTCCAAGTAAGAGTTATTAGGTTGGTTTCTTGATTAATAGCTGAGTACAAAATCCACCCTGCGGTTTTTAGCCCTGCCGGGAGCGGTGCGGTTATCAGCGATGGGTTTTTCCTGACCATAGCCGGTAGCTGTGAGACGCTCTGCTGCAATGCCCTGGCTGGTCAGATAGCGCTTCACAGAATCCGCGCGGCGCTGTGACAGGTCCTTGTTTTTAGCGGCATCACCTACGTTGTCGGTATGGCCTTCGATAGATACTACCGCTTCTTTGTATTCATTCAGGATGGCAACCAAGCGGTTCAGGTCGTCAAATGATTCGGCGAGAATCACATCGCTGGCGGTTTCAAAGTTGATTCCTTTGGCAGCTAAAGCAATTTTCTGACGCACTTCCTGTTTGATTTCAGGACATCCTTTGTTGGCAGCTATACCGGCTTTATCGGGGCAACGGTCAGTGTTATCAAAGATGCCGTCACCGTCAGAGTCAGGACAACCTTCAGCGCTGGCAGGACCGGCTTTGAGCGGGCACTTATCCTTGCGGTCTTCAACACCGTCGCCGTCGGTATCAGGGCAACCATTGAAGGCAGCAACACCGGCCATAGACGGGCAATCATCTTTACGGTCTTCAATACCATCACCGTCAGAGTCGGGGCAGCCGTTGAAGGCAGCGGAACCCATAACGGTGGGGCACTGATCCATTTTATCTTCTACGCCGTCGCCGTCAGAATCGGGGCAACCTTTGTATTCTGCAGGACCGGGCAGGTTCGGACAAGCGTCGTCTGCATCGAGAATTCCATCGCCGTCAGAATCCATGGGACAGCCCACAGAGTCAACGTTATTGCGGTATTTCTCTTCAGTTTCAGGACACTTGTCATATTTATTCGGAACGCCGTCTTCGTCGTTGTCCTTCATCTTCTTACCGGGCTGCGGTGCACCACCGTTTCCGAATGAGTAAGCAACGCCGATTGAGTGATACATATAGGCATCGAACAACTTGCTGCGACCATGAATGATGCTGTGGTTGGGTGTGCGCGCCTGACCATCCCAGATATCATTGTGGGTGTAGTTGAACACGCTGGAAACGCGCAATGAAATAGCATCGGTGAGCTGGTAGTTCACACTAAGACCACCGTTTACCAGACCACTGTACCCGATAAAGTGGGTGGGAATATTGTTCAGACGGGAATCTACATAGAAAATACCCCAACCACCGATGATGCTGGCGGATAATTTGGCGTCTTCCTGGAGGATGCGACCATTGTTCAGTTTGAAGCGGGCGCCGCCTACAAATTCAAAAGTGCTGGCCTTGAAGCCTGCATATTTCCATGGGTCATTTTCCCATTGGATGGTATTGTAAAAGCCGACGTCACCGGCAGAAGTGCGTATGATGGCATCGAATGAGGGGCTGATGTAGCGCCCAACCTGCAGGCCCACGCCATTGTAAATAGGCTTGCGGGCGAAGAAGAGAGAG
>JAGWYC010000113.1 GCA_018969565.1 Bacteroidota bacterium
GTTCCAATGTTTCGCTGCGCACACTGCGCAACAGTTCAAAAACAGATTTATCAAACAGCAGCAGCGACAACAACAGCAAGGCCCACGACAGATTGAGGCTGAGCTGCTGCTTCATCAACAGAAAAAAACACCAGGCTCCGGCAAGGAAGATGAACAGAAAGGGCAAACGAACCCAGAACATTTCCCAGGGAACCAACTGCAGGTTCAGCATGTGAAGCCATTCCACCAGGGGCAGGTAACACATAAAGAGCTGTTCTGATCCGCGATTGGGCCATAATTCACTGACAAAACGGCCCTTCAAATGCCATTGCACAGCCGGATCCAAATTCATGGTTTCATCCAGCCAGGCAACCGGAACAAGGTCCAGGTTCAGCAATACCGGAATGGCAAAAAGCACAAGAAAAAGAGGAGCGGCTATTTTCTGCCGGTGAAGAGGCATCATGCTAAAAACAGGAAAAAGCGGCCATAGCCGGAAATGGGTACTTACTCGAGCTCCACCAGCACCTGGTTCTTCTCTACCGGCGTGCCGGGTTTCACCAGAATATGCTTCACTTTACCGGAGCCGGGAGATTTAATCACATTTTCCATTTTCATGGCTTCAAGCACCAGCACCTTATCACCTGCAGCAAGTTCAGCGCCTTCTTCAACCTCCAGACGCAGTACAAGACCGGGCATAGGTGCTTTGATGTTATTCACCTTATGAACCGCCGCTTTATCCATGCCTAAATCGTGTAGAAGCCGGTCAAAAGCATCGCTCAGCGCAACTTCAATTACCCGATTATTGATATTCAGGGTTACTTTCTTTTCCGCATGAACCACAGATAATACTTCCACATCGTAGCTGCGGTGATTTGCAATCATGTGAAAACGACGCTCCGAAATAGGATGAATGTCCACCTGAGCAGTACCTTCTGCAACCCACAGACCATCTTGTTGGGCCAGTTGAATTTCTTTACCGTTGAGCTTCGCGACCAGCATGGCTGCGAAAATAAAGGAAATTAAATTGGAGCCGGGTTTTGCTGCATGCACATCCGTAAATCTACGCGAGATTGCATAAGGCTTAGTGCCTGCGGTCAATAACAAAATCAACCAGCTTGCGCATATTCACCCCGGAATCATCACGGTTGAGGAAGTCGCTGATTGCCTCAAAAGCCTCGTTTCTAAGGCGGTTCATGGTATCGCGGGCATAGTCCATGCCTCCATGCGATTGAACAAACTGAGTTACGAGTCTCAGCTTCTCGTTATCCGGCTTATTGCTTTTAATAAGTTTCAATATATTTTTGGCTTCACCGGAAGAAACCTGTTTCAGCGCATAAATCAGGGGCAGGGTGAGTTTCTTCTCACGGATGTCAATACCGGTAGGTTTGCCGCTCTCATTATCCCCGAAGTCGAACAGGTCATCGCGTATTTGAAAGGCCAGTCCGATGCGTTCGCCAAACAAACGGAACTGTTCAATCTGTGGCTCAGCAGCGCCCGCCGATGCCGCACCAATGGCGCAGCAGGAGGCTATTAATGAAGCGGTCTTCTGCCGGATGATTTCAAAGTAGATTTCTTCCGTGATGTCCAGAAACCGACTTCGTTCCAATTGCATGAGTTCCCCCTCGCTCATGTCGCGTACGGCGCGGCTGGTGATTTTCAGCAGGTCAAAATCATCGTGTTCCACACTCAGCAGCAGTCCACGGCTCAACAGGTAATCACCTACCAGTACGGCTATTTTGTTCTTCCATAGCGCATTGATGCTGAAGAAACCACGGCGCTCATAGCTTTCATCCACCACATCATCGTGTACCAGCGTGGCGGTGTGCAGCAATTCCACCAGCGAAGCTGCACGATAGGTACGCTCACCGATTTCCCCACAAAGCCGGGCACTGTACATCACAAAGAGCGGCCTGATCTGTTTGCCCTTGCGCCTGATGATGTAGTTCATTATGGTGTTCAGCAAGGGAACCCTGGTCTTCATGCTCATGGCAAAGCGCTGCTCAAACACAGCCAGGTCATCCTTGATGGGTGCCTGTAATTCTTTGAGGGAAATGGCCATGAGGTTTCAAAACTAATGGAACATTTCCTGATAGACAGCGCTATTTTTGTGAGGTGAACCGAATCATATTCCTTCTCATACTCGTTACGGCAGTAGCCTGTAAGAGCCGCAAACCTGTTCCGGCACCTGCCCCTGTGGTGATTGCACCTGCCAACGGTCTGGTAAGAATGCAGGCAGAAGGCGATTCCATGATGTTCGACAGTTTGCACAGGCCGATTATGCCTGATACGGCGCGGCTGAACCACTTAAAACCGGATACCTTTCCCAGCAGCCCCGCAAACAGCATGAGCATGGCAGTATATAACAAGTTGATGAGCGATGTAAACATTGAGTCCGACCGCGAAGATGTAGGCAGCCCCAGCAATCGGCAACAGTTTCTGGATATACTGGGAACGCAATACCCCTTGTATCGTCCTGACCCGGCCAAGCTTTCGCAGTTGCGCAATGCCTTGCAGGGTGTTGAAATATATGTGGCCGGCGGTGCATGGTGCGACGATACCCGCAGGGAAGTACCGCGCCTGGTTTCTCTGTTGGACCAATGTGATTTCCCGGCGGGAAATTTCCACTACAGCGGTGTGAACCGCGCCAAGAAACCCCTGAATGAAAACGGATTTGCCGCAAAACCCGGTCTCACGCTGGTGCCTCTGATTGCCGTGTACCGCAATGGCGTTGAATTGGGCCGCATCACGGAAATTCCAAAGAAAAGCCTCGAAGCCGATTTGCTCGATATCCTTCGTTAAGCCTCAACAACAGATGGCTCCCATTTATAGTGGGAACAAGCGTATCCCTGCTTAGGATTTTCAAACAATGAATCGCCAATAGTCATCACGGCTGATGCACTCTAGCGAAGTTTCAGGATATGTTGCCTTGAATGAATTAGGTGTTTTTATTCGTTTTGGCGCCGTGTATTTTATTTCAAAGGCTCTTAAAGTTCCATTTTCTTCTTCAATCAAATCTATTTCTTGTTGCTGATAATTACGCCAGAAATAGAATCGTGCTAAGGAACGAATGTTACGGAGCTTCTTGATGCGTTCAGATATAATGTATGCCTCCCAAAGTTGACCCACGTCATTACGCATATCAGGCATACGGAAATCGTTTATTACTGCATTTCTAACACCATTGTCATAAAAGTACCATTTCGCAGCCTTACCAATTTCATTGCGTTGATTGGTGCTGTAAGCCGGCAATTTGAATAGCACAAAAACCTTACTTAGTAAATCAAGATAATGTTCGACAGTTATTTTACTGATGCCCAACTTATTGCTCAGTTCCTGGTAAGATACTTCTGAACCCATTTGGAAGGCTATAAGTCTAAGAAGAGAAAATATTTTATCAGAATGGCGAATTCCAGAATAAGCCAGAACATCCTTGAGCAAATAGGAATCAACGAGGGTTTGCAGATATTCAGCCTTATCCTGATTTCTATTGAACCGAAAAATCTCAGGATAGCTGCCGAATACCAAACGTTCATCCAGATGTTGCAGTGCCTGCAGAGGCGTTTGTCCCAGCTCCTCCTGCGCGATGGGAAACAACTGAAAAGGAATTTGCCTGCCTGTCAGTGGCTCACCTGACAATCCAGCCAAATCCAGCGAGGAGGAACCTGTGGCGATAATGCTGAGCTCGGGATTGGTATCTATCATCAATTTCAGTGCCTTCCCGATTTCCGGAATCACTTGCGCTTCATCAATTGCCAACAATTTTACGCCTCCAAGAATGCTTCGTAGTCCTATTTCTGTCCTTTTGCGAAACTGCTCCTGTACAGTAGAATCTTCGCCGTTCAACAACACATATTGCCCCTGAAATTTCTTTAAGAGGGCATTTAACAAAAAGGTTTTACCCACCCTGCGTGTACCATAAATAAGAATGACCTTATTACTGCCCAATCGTTCGCTAATCCTGCTTTGCAATACCCTGTTAATTTCTTGCATACTCCAACTGCTTTTCAAATTTAGCCTAATTTGGATAATTCACTTTCTGAATTTTGACGAATTTGGATAGTTCAGAGTCACGGCAAACACTGAAACCTGTCTAAATCCACAGCAACTATTCAGGAGCCGCCCACTCAATGAGCTCCGTAAACAGTTTCATCGCTTCCCGGCTTAGGGAAACTTTAAGTTCTCCATCATGACCCATGCTGAGGTGACAATGATTATACGCGCTTCCGAAAACTTTCAGCTTAGACTTGTTCACGGCTCCGAATTCCTGCTGGTATTTAATCACATCCGGTCTGCCTTTTATGAGAAACTTTTACTTCATGGCATACAATACCCCATTCCAAAGCGCATTACCTGCCATCTTCACCTGTTTTCTGTCTGTGTAATAATCGCCATCCTTTCCCGCTTTCTGTAAACATTCGCGGGCAATTTCAAGATAGCGCATGGCCTCTGTTCTCCGGCTTTTGCGCGGCTTTAGCGTTTTTTCATTTACAAAATCCATAAGAATAACTAATGGTGCATTTCAAAATTAAATGGGTAACAATACATACCCATTGATTCGTGATAAATTAAATGTTTGCAAACGCCTGTTGGAATTAAACCATCCTGCAATCATTGCTCACCATTTGTTTTTTTTCTGTTCGGAGCAAAGCTCCGGAAAACGGTCACCTTTTTCAGGAATTGAAAAACAATCCTTTAAACCTTCAAGGCTTCGAGGACCTCAGCCACCGGCTGCAATCCCCTTACTAAAACAAAATCACCAGGCCCACAATACTAACCACAAATAAACCAACACCGGCGCCAAAGCCACCCCAGATTTTTTTGCTCTTGATTTTTTTGGCCTCATATAAATAGCCGTCGCGATAGGATTTATTGTTATCAAACAAGGCTTCGTCAGGAAGTCCCAGCCTTTCCTTGTCCGGCTCTTTCACAGACATCAGCGCGGATGGAATCGCGCTTAGTCCGCTGGTAAACAAGGCCAAAAATCCCATGCCCACCGAAGCCGTGCGGGCAGGCCCGTAGCCAAAGTAATTTTTCCGGGCATCTTCAACACCTTGCATGTAGGTGCCTTGCATCGCAGAATCCCTGCCTGTGCTCCGTTTTTCTTCTTTGGGAAGAGGATTCAATATCACTTCACCGCCTGTTTCATACTGGATCTTGTGAATCATTGATTTTGAAACCCCGTAGATCGGGCCGGATTTTGAAGTCCACAATACATAATCCACATCACTGCGGTTGATGGTTTTCACCTTGCACAAAACAACTTCTTTGTTCACCAGAATCAAGGTATCCTGTGCAGCCAGATTCCCTGTAACAAACAGCAATGCCGCCACGGGGAGTATTTTATGAAGTTTCATTTCAGTAAAGATAGTCAAATTTGTTGGGTTCCAGAGTAATCAGTACCAATCCGCTCCCCTTGCTCACTTTGCTTCCGCAAAGTGAAGTTACGGGTGCCGCGGGCAGCTTAAAAGTCCTGGCCTGATTGCTCCTGTTAAACAAGCATACAACCTTCTTGCCAAAGTAATTGCGTTCTATCACCAAGCTTTGAGCGTCGGCGCTGACAATCCGCATATCGCCATAACTCAGCGCCAGATTGCTTCGTCTCAGTTGGGCCAGTTTGCTGAACATTTCGCGTTGAGCGATTTGATGGGCATTCAAAGAATCAAATCGCATCATGCGACGGCTGTCAGGATCATTCGCGCCCGGCATACCTATTTCGTCGCCATAATAGATTACCGGAATGCCCGGCACCGCACACATAAAGGCAAATAAGGCCTGCAATTGTTGCAGCGAAGCTTCGTTGCGGTTTGTAATAACCTGATCCCAGCCGGCCTGTTTGGTGCTCACCCCTTCGGCTATGCTGCCGTCCGCCAATGACACAAAACGTGGTCTGTCCTGATTACCGGTGATGTTTCCCATCAGGTGGTGGCTTCCGTACCATTCCATGCTCTCGCGGAGTACAGCCTCCAGTTGCCTCATGCCTCCCTCTTTGCTGAAGGCAGCTACGGCCGCATCGTATAGATTGAAGTCAAATTGTGCATCGAGCATGCCGCTGCCCAAGTATCCGCTGATCAGTTCAGGGCTGCCGTAGGTTTCACCCATCTGGAACAGATTGCGCCCGGAATCAACTTCCATGATGCGGTTCTTGAGTTTCCTGGTCAAAGCGCGCCAGAAGGCCTCAGGAATATGCTTGGTGGCATCGTGCCGGAAACCATCTGCCGCGTAGTGTTCCAGCCACCATGCAGCGCTGTCGGACAGGTGTTCCAACACTTCCTTTTTGCTGAAGTTGAAGGTGGGCAGGAAATCATCAAACCAGGTGGTGAGGCGGTATTCATCCCAGCGTTCTGTGTTTTTTGTTCCATCGGGAAGCATCAGGCTGCTGAACCATTCAGGATGCTCCCGAAACAGATGATGTTCCTGATGTACATGATGCGCCACATAATCCAGCAACACATTAATGCCATGGCTGTGGGCCACGCTGATAAGCTCTTTCAATTCTGCTTCTGTGCAGAATCGGGAATCGGTACGCGTG
>JAGWYC010000114.1 GCA_018969565.1 Bacteroidota bacterium
AATGTGAGCTATCTGTCGGATGATGTGGACCTGTATCCCGAAGACTGGGTTTATCTGAAGAAGTTATTTCCTTCTATGAGCCAAGGCGCATTTACTTACAGCGCGGATACAGGCATCAACAAAGGCATCCTGAGTCCTTTCCCGAAGCCAACACGTACGTTATTTGCCCATGCCTCTTCCTATGAGGCCCTTTTTCCGGAGATGGAACCCCGGCGCAGCGTGTTTGAACTCGATCCGAACGAAAACTATATTCTTTACACCCGCCTGGGCAACGCGGTAATGGTCCCGTCCAACAGCCTTGAATATGCCAATGGAACTTCTGTACAAGGAAAAATCCAGTTCTCCGTGCGGGAGTTCCTTCGTCCGGATGAACAAACCGCACACGGTTCGCCGACCTTCTACGACAGCGCGAAGCAACGCTTCTTCATGAAGCAACGCTATGTGGTGGAACTGGCCGGAACTTCAGGCAAGCAGCCGTTGCGCCTCAAAGAAGGCAACTTCATCCGCATTTATGCCGCCCTGAATACCGACAGCAGCGACCGCTTCTATGCGTTTGACGATAAGAAGAACAAATGGGAGCACTTCTACGATTACGATTACCGCTTCGACGACAGTAAACTGCGCGCCATTGATTTCTTCTCCTGGTTCCGCGATACGTCCGTAAGTCGAAGATACGCCATGGACAAGAGCAGCATGGAATCACGGTTTCTGAGCGGAGACTACTTCTACTCATTGCCCCCGGAATACAACGAAGGCTGGCTGCTGGGTAACCAGGGTTTCTACAACCGCTTCACCGAAATCAAGCCCGCTCCGGAAACGCCCTTTGTATATCTGAAAAGAGGCAAGCCGCTGGCAGGCATACAGAAAAGTTATGTGGACCGAACCAAGGAACAGGGTGTGATCAAGTTTGTCATCAGCGACAAGAGCGGCGGAATGCTGTTCCCGGAGCTGAAGGCCTTTTCTTCCTATGTGTTTTGCTACACCGGGCCGCTGAGCTCCAAGGAATTCAGCCAGCAGTTCATTTTCAGAAGAAAGTTCTGCGATGTGCGCGTGGAACTGGACAACGGGCTTCCGGTAGTGGTGATGAAGAGTGAGGAAGGCTATGTACGCATTCCGGTGGACATGGATTACAGCGCCACAGGCAATGCTCAGCGGGCTCGGGCTGAATTCCAGAATGTGTATGCCCGATATCACCGTTTACTGGCACAACGCCTTGGCGCATTTGACCGTGCACAAGCGGCAGACTATGCCGCACAGATTCGCAACTATGAAGCACGCAGAACAGCCATCGGGGGAAAAACCCGCGATACGGAACTGCGCCTGCGCAGCCTGGGCGTCTTCAGTTGGGGCACACCCGAGCTGCCCCAGGACAGCCTGCATTTGCTGGTGAAGTTTACCGATGCAGGCGGGATGCCGGTGGACGCGAAATCGGCATTCCTGCTGCTGAAGAACCCCTACACGCGCTACACCTTCCCCCGCGCCGAAACCTTTGAAATGAATTATCGGCCGGACCGCTTCGTGATGATGGGCTGCCAGGATTTCAAAGGCAATGTATTTATCATCAACCATGAGAAAATCGGCTTACTCGAACTGAAGAGTAACAGCTTGGTATATATACCGGCTACCGAAGTAGCCCGGCCCTTGCGCACCCGCAAAGAATACCTTAAAATACTCGGCATCAACGAAAGAAAATGACCATCACGCCCGCGCTGCTGATCGGCGCCATCGGAATTTACTGCGGCATGCTGCTGCTCATTGCCTGGTTCACCGGTCGGAAGGCCGATGCAGATGCTTACTTCATAGGAAACCGCCAAAGCGCCTGGTACCTGGTAGCTTTTGGCATGCTCAGCGACAGCATGAGCGGTGTTACCTTCATCTCCGTGCCCGGAAACGTGTGGAGTCAGGGCTTCGGGTATCTGCAAACAGTGGCCGGGTATTTCGTTGGCTATCTGGTCATCGCCTTCATCCTCCTTCCACTCTATTACCGACTGAACCTGACCAGCATTTACGGTTATCTGGAACAGCGCTTCCACCAAAGTGCCCAGCGCACCGGTGCCCTGTTTTTTCTGGTTTCACGGCTAACCGGAAGCGCAGCCAGACTCTTCGCCACGGCCATAGTCATTCAGTATTTTGTATGTGACCAATGGGGTTGGCCATTCAGCGGAACTGTAATCACCATCATCCTGCTGATGCTGGTCTATACTATACGCGGCGGCATCAAAACCCTGGTGTTTACCGATGCCTTCCAGTCCTTGTTTCTGCTTGGTGGTCTGGTTTTGGCTGTGGTGGCCATACTTCGTCAGATGCCGGAAGAAAACCTGTTTGGTTTATTGTCGGCCAGCCCTCACACAAAATTCTTCAACTGGGATTATCAAAGTCAGGATTATTTCTGGAAGCAGTTCATCAGCGGGGCCTTCGTATGCATCGCCATGACCGGCCTTGACCAGAACATGATGCAGAAAAACCTGAGCTGCCGCAGCCTGAAGGAGGCGCAAAAGAACATGCTTTGGTTCAGCGCAGTACTGATTCTGGTGAACCTGCTCTTTGTTTCCCTCGGAGCCCTGCTCTATGCCTATGCGGGGAAGAACGGCATCAGCCTGCCGCTGAACACCTTAGGAGAAGTAGCTACGGATAAAGTGTTTCCATTTCTCGCGCTGAATAAATTGGGCATTATTGCGGGTATGGCCTTTGTCATCGGACTGGCAGCGGCTACTTTTTCCAGCGCCGATTCCGTATTGACCAGCCTGACCACGTCTTGTTACCTCGACCTGCTGCATCTGGACCGCCGCGAACATCTGTCGGAGCGCAGCAAACAGCGCATGCGCATGATGATTCATCTGGGCTTTGCCTTCCTGCTGTTTTGCACCATCCTCATGTTCAAAGCGTTCAACAACCAGGCATTGATTAAAACGGTGCTCAAGCTGGCCGGCTATACTTATGGTCCCCTGCTGGCCCTGTTCATCGCAGGTAAGTTTACGCAACTGAAACCACACGCGGGATGGCTTCCGGTGGTTTGCCTGCTGAGCCCGGCCATCACCTGGATTCTGGACCGCAATGCCGCTTCCCTGCTGGGCGGATATCAGGTGGGCAATGAAGTGCTGCTGCTCAATGCACTCATCACACTGGCAGGTTTATGGCTGATTTCAGGTAAGACTAAAACTACAGCTCAACCGAGCACCTCATAATCGCCCACCTTGCGGATATCAACGGAAATGCGGCCGTCGGCAGCAGTCGTAAAGGCAGGACTAAACTTCGCATTCCACACAAAATCGTCAAAGAAATACGAACGGCGGTTAAACACTTGTTGCATGTAGGTTTCATCGGTGGCCTTAAAGAGTACAATGAGCTCCGTGCGCGCCAGCGCGAGGTCTTCGGCATTTAAACCATACAGCGGACTTCGTTCATCAATAGGATGCACCACCGTCCACATCATACTCAATATGGAAATCTTGTTCAGCTCCAGTTCCAGATTCCGGAAGCGGCGCACCATGGTTCCATGCTCATCCACATTGATGGCCAGAATTACCTGAATTTCATTCTCGATTAACTGGTTCATACGCTTATTGGCCAGGCGAAACATAAGCCCCTTCCCTTCATTCCGGTAAGGGGCAATCAGCACCTTGTTGCTGTAGGCGATGGAGGCCGACGGCCTGGAAAAGCGACCGTACAGCAAGCCGGTGGCCAGCGCAAACGATAAAACACCGGTCAGGCTTTCCACAGAAGCCAGCACATTGGCGGCAATTCCCGAAGGATTTACACGACCATAGCCCACGGTGGTGAATGTTTGGGTGCTGAAGAAAAAAGACTCGCGATAATCCTGTAAGAAGCCACCGGAGGCTGGAAATCCCAATTGTTCAATACCAATCAGCAGATAACCAAAAGCAAACAGGCAATTGACCAACAGGTAAACAGACAGGATAACCAACAGGAAGCTGCCCCAACTCATGGTGAGGAGTTGATGAAAGAAATGGCTTAGATCACTGCGAACCAACCCCAGGCGACGGATATTACTGCTTCCATCGGCATTCATTACCCTTTGCTGGTTTTCCGAAGTACCGCTGCCAAAACCGAGTTCCCGGTCTTCGCCGGCCCGCAACTTCACGCCGCGGAAACCGAACTTTTTGAATTTTTCTTTAGAAGTGCTCACCGCATGACACGCTTATTCCTGCTCCGGCTCTTCGGGTCCTTCTTCTTTCTTGCCGAAGCGCTCTCGGCGTTCCAGCTCACCTTTATCATTGTAGAAACGCCATCTGCCGGACTTTTCGCCGTCGCGGTATTTGCCCTTCACCTTCACCTGTCCGTTTTCCCAGTATTCCAGATAGCGTCCGTTGAAGCGTTCATCCTTCATTTCCGCGATGAACTTCAATTGTCCGTTCTCGTAGTATTCCCGGTGGGCATCCCCGTTGATGTTTTCTATCAGGAACTGGTCCACGTCGCTGAGGCTGTCGCGTTCTGCCAGTGAATCGGCGCTGGCCGGCTGTAATTCGGGAATAATCAAATCTGCTTCTTCGGGCTTCCGGAATTCGGCTGAGAAAATGGTATTCAGGTTGCCGTCTTCCGCAGTAAACTGAAACCCAAGTTGCGGGAAGCACAAAACATAAGGCTTATTGGTATTGATGCTTTGCCATTTGGTAGGATGCAATAAACCCTTCATGTCCACGAAATATCGGGGCAGGTGCACATAGGCAAATACCGATGACTCCCCGCTGAAATCAGACATGAAGGTTTGATAGGAAGCGTCATTCGCCAGGGTTTTTCCGGCCATCTGGTCTTCAATGGTTTGCAACAACATGCGCGGATCATCAGAAAACACCACATAATCACCCAGGAAGGTGTAGAAAGGCTTTTCCATCTTGCCAAACAACTTACCAAAAAGCAGTTTAAACAGGCCCTTGATTTCCAGATAGTGTATTTCGTGCTCCTTATACGTGTAAGATTTGAATTTCAGCGGGGTACGCCGCCTGATCATTTTTTCAATATGGTCGAGGTTCCGTTTGGCCAGTTCCATGCTGGCAGGCTTGATGGCGATGATGTTGTTGATTTTTCCGCCAATGACCCGTTCCTGTCTGTACTGGGCAATGCTCACTTCATCCCCGATCCAGCTCACCACATGATCCTGGATGCTGATGTTCAGCAGTCTTTCCAGAAGTCTGCTGTTTTTCTTGAAGTCGGCCTCCGCCTGCGGGTCCTGATTCATCACGGTTTTCAGGTTATCGTAGAAGCTCCTGAAATCTTTGAAACCCATATTCAGCATGAAGGCCGTCTGGTCTGAAAACACTGAAGCTGCGCCGGTTTTGCTGCTTCCTGACTGAGCGAGTGCCTTCAAATAGCTGCTCATGCTGTCGTTGATGCCCGTCATGCCGTCGAGCATCACCCTGCGCTCATTCAGGTCGGCACTGGCTCCGGTATAGGTCATGGCCTTCAGCAGGTCATTGGGAATAGAGCTTTGCTCCATATAAACACCAAGGTATCCGGGCAATGCAGCATAATTCATAAAGAAACGGCATAAACCGCCGCTTGGACTGTTGTTCAGCACCTGGCTGAAACGCTGGTCTTTGCTCAGGGTAGGGTTGTGGTATTCCTTCAGGCTGGCCGAAATAATGGATTCAGAGAAACTCAAAACGATGCGATTGGCCACAAAAGCCAGGTTGAGCGTGCTTTTATCTGCCGGGTTGGCGAAGCGATGAACCTTTTCGCCCTCCACGTCCATAGAGGAATAGTCGAAGCCACCTTGCTTCAGCAGGGAAATAATTCCATCCTTTACGGGACCGATTTTCGCACCGTCTTTCATATCTGCCACATATAGAAAATCATACGTTTTGGCAGAAGTAAGGTGAGCCGAGATGAGCAGGTTGCGCTGCCCGAATACGCTAAACAGGGTAGCATTCTGGGAAATGATATCATCCAGGCCGTCGGCGAGCTTTCCGATATCACCCAGCGGCCCGAAGCCCTTCAGGTGTTTCCACATTTCGCTGGAGCTGAAGTTTCGCCAGGACTCAATGGGTTCATCGGTTTCCACGATGAAAATCGCATCGGCAGGTACCATGGCAAAAGCGTCGGCCTGGATTCCTTTAGTGAAATAAACCTTCCAAAGCAGGTAACCGCCGCCGCTGAGCAGGAGTAACAAGAAAGCGATCAGGATTTTTTTGCGCATACAGCCGCAATTTATGCATGGCATTGGATAAGCCATAACGGCACTTGCCCAAGCCATGGCCACCGTTCATCAAGTCGGAGCGCATATTAGGTGAGAAACTGAGTTAGTTTACAATTGTTTAACGGCATGACCTATATCATTTGCGGGCAGTTTATGTTATGTTTGCGCTCCTTCAAAAAAACCAGAACAAATTAGTTGCACCATGAGCAATAACAAACCACAACAAAAGAGTACCGGAGGCGGATTGAAGAACCTGTTTGCCGGTGGAGCCATCCTGTTTGCCCTGGCTTTGGGCATTTTGATTTACGTGTTCCTTCTTGGGGACAAATCCAAC
>JAGWYC010000115.1 GCA_018969565.1 Bacteroidota bacterium
GACCCAATCCAGTTAATAAAAGGAATAAAGTAATCTACCAAAAATCTGACAACAGAGCTGAAGCAAGGAAAGTACAATATATCGGCAGTCTGTTTCGCGGAACGGTATCATGGTTAGAATTACCCAATGAAAGGCAACTACAGGCCTATACCGCTGCTTGTTATCGCAATACCCCGTATAGTAAATCAAACGAACTCGTAACAAATATTCCCGCCGGAAATCCAATACCTGACAGTATCGGCAAATATTCTCCTTTGAAACATGTATTTTATATCATCAAAGAAAATAGAACTTATGATCAGGTGCTTAGCGATGTAGCAGGTGGAGATGGTGATACTTCCTTGTTGCTGTTTGGTGATTCAATAACACCTAACCAACATAAAATCGTTAAGGACTTTGTGTTACTCGATCACTTTTATGTAGAGGCCGAAGTAAGTGCGGATGGTCATAATTGGAGCACTGCCGCCTATGCCAATGATTATACCGAAAAAACCTGGCCCGTCAGCTACGGTGGACGGGGCGGGAATTATGACTATGAAGGACAAAAAAACATTGCCTGGCCTCAAAACGGATTTATTTGGGACTATTGCAGAAAATTAAACATCAATTACCGCACCTACGGTGAATTTGCAGATGATTACAAGGCGAATATTCCCAGTCTCGTTGGACAATTCTGTCCGTACTTTACTTCATGGGATGAACGTGTTCGGGATACAACCAGGTTCTATCAATGGAGGCAGGATTTCGATTCCCTGGTAGCCATCAATAAATTACCTGCGCTGAATACCCTGAGATTTATCAATGACCATACGGAAGGAACCAGGGTGGGCAGACCAACGCCTTATGCTCATGTTGCAGACAATGACTATGCTGTGGGCCTTTTCATTGAACATCTCTCACATAGTCCGGTATGGAAGCAAAGTGTAGTTTTCATCCTTGAAGATGATGCCCAGAATGGTCCCGACCATATTGATGCGCATCGATCCACCGCGTATGTAGTCGGCCCCTATGTAAAAAGAAATTTTGTAGATCACACGCCATATACAACTTCCTCCATGTTGCGTACCATTGAACTTATTTTAGGTATTCCTCCCATGAGCCAATATGATGCCGGTGCCACGCCAATGTGGCGCTGCTTCACAGATACTGCGAACTTCCAGCCATTTAAAAGTGTATGCCCAAAGGTGAACCTTGATGAGGTTAATAAGGGGTATGCCTGGCACAACCTGAAAAGCGAAGAATTGAATCTTAGCAAAGAAGATTTGATACCGGACGGTTTAATGAATGAAATTCTATGGAAGGCACTAAAAGGCGACAATAAACCCATTCCTGCTGTTACCAAAGCGGCCTGGGTTATTTCCATACCCTACAAAACTAAAAAATAATGATTCCCGCTTTAATCACTTCTATGGCAATTGCCATACTTGCACCTGTTAAAGCACAAAAACCTTCAGACACCATATTTATGAAACAGTTGGTGGTATTGAAAGCGCAGAGACTTGAATACAAGAAAACAGAATTCAATGGACAGGTAAATATCATAGACAGCAGACAAATCAACATGCCTTTGTCCAGGACATTGCCCGAATCTTTGCAAGGTATTTCAGGTTTGTATGTACAAAGAACCAACCTTGGCGGAGGTTCGGTATTCATGCGCGGTCTGACCGGAAACCAAGTATTAATAATGGTTGACGGCATTCGAATGAATAATGCCATTTATCGTTATGGACCTAATCAATACTTAAATACAGTCAATGTTTTCGATGTCAGCAGCGTTGAAACATATCAGGGTTCTGGTAGTGTTTCGTTCGGTTCAGATGCTCTCGGAGGTACCATTAATATTATTAGCAAAAGTGCCGATTTCAGTGAAAAAAAGACTTGGACGCCCTTTGGCCAGCTCCGTTTTGAATATCCTAGCTCATCCCAAACTGCGTTAATTGGTACTAAATACAGTACAAATAACATAGCGCTAACCGTTAACGGCACCTTGCGCAAGTTCAATGATGTTCAACCTGGCGGCGGAAAGCCATCACAAGCTCCATCCGGTTATCAGGAGGGCAGCAGCCATGCAAAAATGCGGGTAATGGGCAAAAAAAGCGAATGGACCATCGCCCATCAGGGAACAATTCAAAGGAATGTTCCAAACTATTACCGCTATGCACTTGAGAACTATCAAAAATATATCTGGTTGCACCAGGGTAGAATGCTGAATTATGTGCGGAACATTTATCATTCAAGTCATGAGTACTCAAGAACCTTAACATTTGCACATGTAACACAATGGGAAGATCGCTCCTATAAAAAAAAAATAAGCGATCCGCTTACTTATGAAAAAGATGCCGTACAGTCTTTTCATTTAAACGCAGAATGGAGGCGGGCTGCAAATTCAGGTTGGCAAAGAGTTTATACCATTGAATTATACCATGACCGTGTTAGTTCTCAACGCCATACTACGGATAGCAATGGAACTGTTAAATCCCTACGTGGTCTTTATCCTCAAGGTGCACTTCAAAGCAATGCTTCCGCCTCAGCTATGTTTGGCAAGAATATCGGGCGATGGAATATTAATTCCGGCCTTCGCCTGAGTCTTAATAACCTGATTATTCCTGATGTACAACTTGGAAGCAGTCTGGAAAAGAAACAGCTCCAAGACTGGCAGTACGCCTATGCAGGTACTATATCCATTGGGAGGAAATTCAAAAATGCATATTACTACACCGCGGTAAATACCGGATACAGAATTCCTAATGTTGACGATCTCGGAACACTTGGTCTTGTAGATTTTCGTTATGAGCAGCCTGCATACAATTTGAATCCTGAAAGAAATATCATGATGGAACAGGGTTTTAATTATACCAAAAACAAATTGTCGTTATCCGTCAGCGCTTATGTAAATGAACTATACGGCCTCATCAACCGTGTGAAGGTTCCCGGTGTTTTTGTAAATTCTTATCAGGTTTATGAAAAGGTAAATACAGGCCGGGCAAGAGTTTTTGGCTCAGAATGTTCTGTGAATTATCAATTTAACAAACAGTTTTCCGCTAAAATTCAGGGCTCATGGCAACGTGGAGACGTGCTGAAGCCAATGCGTGAGCCCATGCGAAGAATTCCGCCAATGAACGGTGCATTGGTGGTAGAATGGGCTAAAGGATCATGGTACTCAGGGCTGCAACTCTTAGCAAGCCAAAAACAAACTCGTCTTGCCCCAGGTGACATTTCCGATAATCGGATTGGTCCGAATGGAACTCCCGGCTGGATGAGTATTCAATGCTGGATTAGTAAAACGTTGAATAACGGTATGGTCTTGAATTTCGCCGCTCAAAATATCAATAACGCTTATTATAAAACCCATGGTTCCGGTATTTGGATGCCGGGAAGAAGTTTCCGTTTCTTTCTGAGTTTTTAAGCACAAGCTGCAATATTTAAACGACACTGATCACTAAATCGGAACGCGTATTTCCGGAGAAATTTGCCTTGTTTAAAACGTGCAACGGCAAAAATTCAACCCAAAAAAACCTTCACTTCCTTCATGAACCGCGATACATGCGCGGCGAAGGAAAACTCCCGCAGAACACGCTGCTGCGCGGCAAGTCCGATTTTGCGGGTTTCTTCGGGATGATCCAGTAAGTACCGCACCTTGCTTTTCAGTTCATCCACCGTGCGGAAAAACACGGCTTCTTCATCGGGCTTGAAGTACTCCGCCGCATTGGGTTTCCAGTCTATCAACTGACAGGTGCCCACACCGCCGGCTTCGGTGAGGCGCATATTGCCGATGTTGCGCACCTGGTCTCCGTGGATATTGATGGTCATCTGATAGCGTGAAATGGCTTCATACATCTCCAGCCCGTACAACTTCCCACGGTTGTGCATTTCGAAGGGGAAATTGTTCAGGAAGGCTTTGAAATTGCCATAAGCCAGCTCGCGCAACTTCGAACGCGTGAATAAACCCTGACCAATGTTGCCGATCCACCAGTCGAGCACATCCTCCTTGCGCAACTCGTTCAACACACGGTTGCGCAGGTTGTGGATGCCTGAGGACAGAGAACCCACGAAACATACACGGTTGATGCGCGATTCCGGAACCTGAATGTGGTTGAGGATGCTCGTTTCAAAACCGAATGGATTGATGGTGCAGCGGTGACCGGCGGCTACGTGCTTTTCGAGAATTTCAGGCACACAGGTGAAATACAGGTCATAGCCATGCATGCGGGCCGGTTCAGAGGCAATCCAGCCATCCCAGGTGGCCAGGCAGCGGATGAAGGGGAACTTCTTCTTCAGGTCGCCGATGACGGGCATCAGCACCCGTGCCTGATCGAATACGATGTCCGGGCGGAAATGGGCAATCTGATGCAGCGCATACGCCAGCGTATCTCCTTCGGTATATTCGGGATGTTCGGCGTACCAGCGACTGCTCAGGCCGGCAGAGCTCAGCAGCACCTCTTCCGTTTCACATTGGTGTTCGGCCTCCAGGTGCTTCTTGTAAAAATCTGCAAAATCCACGGCATGCGCATAAATGCGGCGCTGGCCTTCGCGGTAATCGCAATCAGCGTCCAGCTCCTGCTCGAGAATTCCGGCAATCTGTCCGGACAATGACGAAAACTTAATCAGCTTCACCTTGGCGTGCCTTGTACCGGACAAAGATAGGAAGGGCCAACGAGTGACGCTTTTTTCGTCGGGAAATGTTACAGACGAACAAACAAATTCGTGATAACCGATTCCGCCGCTGTTTAGGGTAATTTTGCCCCAAGATGGGCGTCATCATCCGGCAGAGCATCAAGGCCACAGCTTCCAATTATATCGGAACCCTGCTTGGTTTTTTGAGCCTGTTTCTGCTGTTCCCGCTGTTCTTTGAACCTACGGATTTAGGCGCGGTGCGCTTTCTGCTGGAAGCCGCAGCGGTATTATCCACCTTCGCCCTGATGGGTACCCATTACAGCATCAACCGCTTCTTTCCCTATTTCAAAACGGAGGACCGGCGCAACCACGGTTTTTTCTTCTGGGTATTTGTGCTGCCCGCCACCGGCTACCTCTTGGTACTCGCCGGCTTGCTGTTTTTCCGCGAACCTTTACTGGCACTGTTCCGCATGGATGCGCAGAAGCTGGAAACTCTATTTCCGATGCTGATTCTGCTGGTGCTGTTCAGCCTGTTTCAGGTGGTGACCGAGTCGGCATCTGCCAACCACGGGCGCATTGCGGTGCCCAACTTCCTACGGGAAATTTTCATCCGCGTATGCCTCATTGCTGCGGGTTTTGCCTTTTTCAGGGGATGGATTGATTTTCAAACCGCCCTGTGGCTCATGGTGGCGGCCTATGGCCTCGCGGTGGCGGGTAATATCCTGTTCCTGTCGCGGCTTACCCCCATCCATCTGAAACCCGATTTCAAGTTCCTGAAAGCACATCCTGAACTGCGCAAAGAGATGCTGCGCTTCACCGGTTTCCTCTTCCTGGGCGGTGTTACAGGACTCATCATATCGAAGCTGGACTTCTTGATGATTACCTCCATGAAGCAATTGTCGGATACCGCGATTTACAGCATCGGCTTTTACCTGGCCATGCTCATCGAGATCCCCAAACGCACGCTGCTGCAGGTGAGTGCACCGATTATTTCTTCCCACATGAAAGAAGGAAATATGCAGGAAGTGCAGGATTTATACCGGCGCACCACCCTGAACCAGTTGCTGGCCGGGGCCACGCTTTTTTATTTAATCTGGCTGAATATTGATAATTTATATGATGTAATGCCCCGAGGCGATTATTACCGCAGCGGCAAAATGGTGGTGCTCATCTTGGGTGTGGGAAGGCTTTTTGACCTCTTGGGATCCTCTTCCGGTCCGGTATTAGCCAATTCCAAATACTACGCCTGGACCTTTGTAAACTTCGGCATTGTAGCCGTGTTGGCGGTGCTGGGCAACTACCTGCTTATTCCCCTGTATGGCATCACCGGTGCGGCCATGGCCACCAGCCTCACCATCATGGTCAATCATATTCTGGTGATATACATTACCTGGTTGAAGCTGGGCATTCACCCCTTTGACCGCGGACAACTTCGTCTGCTGCTGATCATGATTCCCATGTTTGCGCTGACACTGATACCATATCGCCTGGAAAACCCCTTCCTGAATGGGGTTTTACGCACCGGCACGGCAGGATTGCTGTTTGTTTATCTGCTTTACGCCTTCCGCGTTTCTTATGACATGAATGACATGCTGAAGCGCTCATTGAACCGCTTTGGAATTCGATTGAAATAAGCCGGTAACCATCGCGCCGTTAATTATTCATGGTTCCCCGCCGCTCGCTTCACTTTGATACGGCACCACTGCGTTCCGCCTACCGCGAGGCCTTGCTCGCGGTCAACGACTCAGTGACCGGTCATTGAGTA